>NZ_JAZDRK010000019.1:0-103422 GCF_047501505.1 Rhodopseudomonas sp. G2_2311 | reverse complement strand
CGCCCACCCGCGGGTCGCGATCGGGGCGCTGGTGATCGCAGCCGTGGCGGCGATCGCCTACAACATTCTGGGATTCGGCATCGCGCTCGACACCTATCTGTTCTCGTTCATGCCGATCGAACAGCGCATCCACCTGATCGCGGCGGTGGCGTGCGGCACGATCCCGTATTTCATCACCGCCGAATGGATGGCGCATGGCCAGGGCGCCAAGCGCGGCGCCTATGCGCTGGCGAAATTCTGCTTCCTGGCCTCGCTCGCCGTCGCGGTGGCGCTCAATCTGCAGAAGCTGTTCTTCCTGATCATCATCGTGCCGGCGATCCTGCTGCTGTTCCTGGCCTTCGGGCTGATCAGCAATTGGACCTACAAGGCGACCAATCATCCGCTGCCCGGCGCGCTGGCCAACGCGGTGCTGTTCGCCTGGGCAATTGCGGTGACGTTCCCGATGGTGATCCGCTGATGCAGCACGAGCTGTGGCCGGCGGCAGGACAGCGGCGCTGGCAGGTGATCACCGACACCGTGATGGGCGGCGTTTCGCAAGGCACGCTGCAGCTTGCCGAGATCGAGGGCCGGATGGCGGCGCGGATGCGCGGCGCGGTCTCGACCGACAACAATGGCGGCTTCATCCAGATCGCGATGGATCTGTCGCCGGATGGCGGCGCGTTCGATGCCGGCGGTTTCAACGGCATCGCCGCCGAGCTGCTCGGCAATGGCGAGGCCTACGGCCTGCATCTTCGCACCACCGATCTGGCGCGGCCGCAGCAGTCCTATCGCCATCCGCTCCTGGCGGGGCCGCACTGGCAGGTGATCCAATTTCCGTTCGCCGAGTTCATCCCGCACCGCACCGACGTGCCGTTCGATCGCCGGAGGCTGCGCCGGATCGGTCTGGTGGCGATCGGCCGCGAGTTTGACGCAGATCTATCGGTCGCCCGGCTTTGGCTCTATTGATCGGGAAAGCAACTTAAGGCGAATGGCGAGGCCATTGGCCGGTTCCTACAAGACGCGCCCATGCATGACCGCAACACCTCGTCTGCACTGTGGACGCCGCCGCTGAACCAGCCGGCGGAGCGCGAGCTGTGCACCGATTGCGGCGTGTCGCGGATGGGCGATCCAAAGCAGTGCGGCCAAGCTTGCCAGTTCATCAAGCCGGACTATCCGGCGATGGAACAGCGGGTGCACGGCCGCAACCGCGACAGCGCCTCGGGCGACGAGGCGTTCTTCGGCCCGTATCGCCGGATGCTGCAGGCAGCGATGAAGCAGCCGCGCGAGGGCGCGCAGTGGACAGGCATCACCACCACGATCGCGCAGCGGCTACTTGAGACCGGCGCGGTCGACGCGGTGATCGCGATGGCGCCGGACCCGTCCGATAAATGGAAGCCGATGCCGGTGCTGGTAACCAAGCCGGAAGGCATGGCGCAGTGCCGCGGCATGCGGATGGGCTACGCACCTTCACTGGCGCTGATCGAACCGGCCATCGCCGCCGGCTATAAGCGGCTCGCGGTGATCGGCGTGCCCTGCCAGATCTACGCGCTGCGCCGGCTGCAGGATCAGCTCGGCCTTGAAAAGCTGTACGTGATCGGCACGCCTTGCTCGGACAACACCACCACCGAAGCGTTTCACGGCTTCCTCGACCTGCTGTCCGACAAGCCCGAGACCATCACCTATCTGGAATTCTGTGCCGACTATCACGTCGAGATGCGGTTCGACGACGGCAAGGTGAAGCGGGTGCCGTTTCTGCTGCTGCCGATCTCGAAGCTGCCGCCGGACTTTTTCCCGATCACCTGCCGCACCTGCGTCGACTACACCAATACGCTCGCCGATATCACCGTAGGCTATATGGGCGGACGCGGCGAACAGTGGCTCCTGGTGCGCAACGAGCGCGGCGAGGAACTGCTGAGGTTGCTCGGCGACGACGTCAAACTGAGCGAGCCGACCACCGCCGGCAACCGCGTGGCGCCGGTGAAGGGCTTCCTCAAGAACACCGAGCTCGCCGCCGGCGGCCTGCCGGTGCGTGGCATGCCCAACTGGCTACGGCCGTTCATGGGATGGCTGATGCCGAAGGTCGGACCGCGCGGGATAGAATTCGCGCGCGCCCGGGTCGAGATGAAGGCGGTCGAGACCGTGCTGCATCTGCGGCGGCACTACAAACACAAAATGAAGAACATGATACCGGCCCATGTCTGGGCGCTGGTGAAGCCCTACGGGCTCGAGCCGCAAGACGGCGAACGCCGCAACTAACAACTTTCCGTGCCGTGGTTCCTGTCCGGAACCGAGTTTCCTGATCCCGGTTATCGCGCGGCAGGTGCGCGGGCGTTTGTCGCCCGCCATCGCTGAACCGAGCATGGAGGCTGACGTGGACACCGATATCATCGACCACCTGAAGACGCTGCACACCAGCGAAATCGACGCCCGCAACGGCTACGAGGAAGCGCTGGAAGACGCCGAAGGCAAGGGCATGACGCCGCTGTTTCGCGACATGATCGCGCTGCATCACGGCAACGCCGAAGAACTGGCCGGGCTGCTGATCAACGCCGGCGAAACCGCCGACGATTCCGGCTCGTTCATGAGCGTGGTTCACCGCACCATCATGAGCGTGCGCTCGTTGTTCGACGGCCTCGACGGCAGCGTGCTGCCGGGCCTGATCGACGGCGAAAAGCGCAATTTGTCCAAATACGACGATGCGCTGAAGGTCACCGCCGGCATGCCGTCGATCGCATCGACCCTTTCCACCCAGCGCGCCAAGATCAGTGAAAAGATCGCCCTGATGGAGCAGCAGAAGGCAGCCTACGAGGCCGCGCACTAAGCAACGCCATCATCCATCAGGCACGACCTCGGGGGCCGCGGCCCCCGTTTTTGTGTCTGGAGGTTCCTCGCGGTCGCAGCTTGCAGAACCTCATAGTGGGAGGCGCGAAGCACCGTCTCCAACCATGCGCCGCAGGCGATGTGGCTCCTCAAGGGCCAAATCCGCTTTCAATCAAACGATGAAGCGCTCTAGCAAAACAAAGGCCCCGGTCTTTCGACCGAGGCCTTCTTGTTAACCCAGCTCACGCTGCCGGAAATTACTTGGTCACCGTGCCGGTCGAGCCCGGCGAGTTGCCGACGCCGGTGTCGGACGCGGTTGGGGCAACGCGGGTGTCGGTGCCCGGGTTGTGCGGCTGATAGCGCTTCGGATCGTTCTGCACGCCCTTCGGCTGCGCCATGCCGGTGGTGCCGGTGGCACCCGACTCGGACGCCGGGCCGCTGACCTGCGCGGTGTCGCGCTCACCACCCTTGTAGGTGGCGCCGAACGCCAGCAGGCCCATCGCGATGAACGCGAACACCGCAATGCCGGCGAGTTCGGGCAGAGCGCCATCGGGCGCCGCGCCGCGGGCGGAGGTGCTGCCTTCCAGCGTATCGGCGGCGATCGCGCGGTTGGAGCGCGAGCGAATGAAATTGATGAAAGCGAGGCCGACGATCACCACGCCTGCAGCGAGCGTGAAGAACATCAGCCAGCTAATCGGTTGGTCTCCGTTCATGAATTCCTCCAGTTGTCTGTCGACGAGACGAGTTGTTCACCTGTCGACCAACAACTGGAGATAATTCGATTGGTTCCGGCTTTCCGCCCGCGGGAATCGCGAGCTGATAACGCTCGCGAATACGGAGCTTAAGCCTGATCGTGCGGCAGTTGCGCGTGCATCGGAACCTGATGCGTCAGGGTTTCCCCGACAGGATCGTCGGAGCGATCGCGGGCGAATAGCCGCTGCACGACGACGAAGAACACCGGAACAAATAGCAGCGCCAGCACCACGACCGCGATCATGCCGCCCATCACGCCGGTGCCGAGCGCCTGCTGGCTTTTGCCGCCGGCGCCACTCGCGATCACCATCGGCAACACGCCCGAACAGAACGCCAGACCGGTCATCAGGATCGGCCGGAAGCGCAGATGGCACGCCTCCATCGTTGCCTCTCGCAGCGTCTTGCCTTCCTTGCGCAGGTCCTTGGCGAACTCGACGATCAGAATCGCGTCCTTGGCGGCGAGACCGATGATCGTGATCAGGCCGACGGTGAAGTACACGTCGTTCGGCAGCGACCGCGTCGTCGCCGCAACCACCGCACCGGCGATGCCGAGCGGCACCGTCAGCAGCACCGACAGCGGAATCGTCCAGCTTTCGTACAGAGCCGCCAGCACGAGGAACACCACCAGCGCCGACAACGCCAGGATGATCGGTGCCTGCGAGCCCGACAGCTTTTCCTGCAGCGACTGGCCGGTCCAATCGTAGCCGAAGCCGCGCGGCAACTGATCGGCGAGGCGCTCCATCTCGGCGATCGCGTCACCCGAGGTGAAGCCCGGCCGCGCCTCGCCGCTGATGCGGATGGCCGGATAGTAGTTGAAGCCGACGATCTGGGTCGGGCCCTTGGCCCATTCCACCGTGGCGAAGGACGAGAACGGCACGAGCTGGCCGCGGCTGTTCTTCACCGTGTAGGACAGGATGTCGTCGGCGTTCATCCGCCCTTCCGCGTCGGCCTGCACGATCACGCGCTGCATGCGGCCGCGATTGGGGAAGTCGTTGATGTAAGCCGAGCCGAGATTGGTCGAGATCGTGGTGTTGATGTCCTCGAAGGTGACGCCGAATGCACCGGCCTTCTCGCGGTCGATCATCAAGTTGAGCACCGGTGCCGGCGGCAAGCCTTCGACATAGACCTTCTGCAGCACTGGGCTGGCGTTGGCGGCGGCAATCAGCTGCTCGCTGGCCTTGACCAGCGCCTCGTAGCCCTTCTGGCCGCGGTCCTGCAATCGGAAGCTGAAGCCCGACGAGTTGCCGAGGTTGTCGACCGGGGGCGGCTGCAGAGCCGAGATTCGGGCGTCGCGAATGCCACCGAGCTTGCGGTTGGCATCGTCGACGATCGCTGCGGCGGAGGAGTTCTCGTCGCGCTCGCCCCAATCCTTCAGCGTGACGAACGCCTGCGCGGCGTTCATGCCCTGACCGAGGAAGCTGAAGCCGGTGAGGAAGGTAACGTTCTGGACGCCGTCGCGCTTGAGCAGATAATCCTCGACCTGCTTCACGACGTCGTAGGTGCGGTTGTAGGAGGAATCCGACGGCGTCTGCACGTCGACGGTGACGAAGCCCTGGTCGTCGATCGGCAGGAAGCCGCCGGGCATTCGCGCCATGCCCCAGCCGAGCACGGCGACCAGCACTGCGTAAATCACCATCAGCCGGCCGGTGCGGCCGAGATTCCAGCGCACGATGCTGGAATAGCGCTCGCGGATGTTGTCGAGCGTGCGGTTGAACCAGCCGAACACGCCGCGCTCGGCGTGGGCGTGGCCCTTGTTGACCGGCTTCAGCAGCGTGGCGCACAGCGCCGGCGTCAGCGACAGCGCCATCAGCGCCGAAAACGCGATCGCCGACACCATCGTCACCGAGAACTGCCGATAGATGATGCCGACCGAGCCGGGGAAGAACGCCATCGGCAGGAACACCGCGATCAGCACCAGCGTGATGCCGATGATCGCCGAGGTGATCTGCGACATCGCCTTGCGGGTCGCCTCCTTCGGCGGAAGCCCTTCCTCGGACATGATGCGTTCGACGTTTTCAACCACCACGATCGCGTCGTCGACCAGAATGCCGATCGCCAGCACCATGCCGAACATCGACAGCATGTTGATCGAATAGCCGAACAGCAGCAGCGACGCGCAGGTGCCGAGCAGCGCCACCGGCACCACGATGGTTGGGATGATGGTGTAGCGGATGTTCTGCAGGAACAGGAACATCACCACGAACACCAGCACCACCGCTTCGACCAGCGTGTGCAGCACCTTGGTGATCGAGGCCTCGACCACCGGGGTGATGTTGTAGGGGATCTCGTATTTGATGTTGGCCGGGAAGAAGCGCGACAGCTCCTTCATCTTGGCTTCCACCGCGCTGGCGGTGGCGAGCGCATTGCCGGTCGGCGACATCAGCACCGACAGACCTGCGGTCGGCTTGCCGTTGAGGCGGGTGTTGAACTGGTAGCTGAAACCGCCGATCTCGATCCGCGCCACGTCGCGCAGCCGCACCGTCGAGCCGTCGGAGTTGGCGCGCAGCACCACGGCGCCAAACTCGTCGGCCGAGGACAGCTGCCCCTTCACCAGCACCAAGGCGGAGATCTTCTGGCCTTTCGGGGTCGGCTCGGCGCCGATGCTGCCGGAGGCGACCTGGGCATTCTGCGCCTCGATCGCCTTGGTGACGTCGTCGGCGGTGAGGTTGTAGCCGATCAGCTTGGCCGGATCGATCCAGATGCGCAGCGCACGCTCGGTCGAATACAGCGTCGCGCGGCCGACGCCGGGGATACGTCGGATTTCGCCGAGCACGTTGCGGATCATGAAGTCGCCGAGGCCGACTTCGTCGAGCGAGCCGTCGGTCGAGGTCAGCGTAATGATCTGCAGCACCGCGCTGGAAGCTTCCTCGACCAGGATGCCCTGCTGCAGCACCGCGCGCGGCAGACGCGCCTCGATCCGCTTAATGCGATTCTGCACGTTCACCGACGCCATTTCGGTGTCGGTGCCCGGCTCGAAGTTGGCGATGATTTCGACCTGGCCGAGCGAGTCGGAGGTCGACTCGAAGTTCAGAATGCCGTTGGCGCCGTTCAGCTCTTCTTCGATCAGCCGGGTGACGCTGTTATAAAGGTTCTCCGGCGAGGCGCCGGGATATTGCGTCGACACCGAGATCGAAGGCGGCGCGATGATCGGATATTGCGCGACCGGGAGAAACGGAATCGAGATCGCGCCGATCAAGCAGATGAACAGCGCGATCACCCAGGCGAAGATCGGCCTGTCGATAAAAAATGCGGGCATCGGGCGGCGCCTATCGCACCGCGTTCGACGAACCCGTGGTGGTCGGCGCGGCAGCCGCCGACCGGCGATCACTGACGCTCACCGGCACCACGGTGTCACCCGCAGCGAATTTCTGGAAGCCTTCGACCACCACCCGCTCGCCCGGCTTCAAGCCGTCGAGCACCAGATAATGGCCGTCCTGCTGGGCGCCGACCCGCACCGCCTGCACGGCGACGCGGTTGTCGTCCTTGACGACGAACACTTCGCTGCCGCCGCCGCTGTTGCGCTGGACCGCCTGCTCCGGCACCGCGAGGGCGTCGGCGTCGATGCCCTGCTCGATCCGCACCCGGACATACATGCCCGGCAGCAGCTCGCGCTTCGGATTGTCGAACTCGGCACGCAGCGTCACCTGACCGGTGTAGGCGTCGACCTTGGCGTCGGAGAACAGCAGCTTGCCGTGCACCGGATAGTGCGTGCCGTCGTCGAGCACGAGGTGAGCGCGCACCGCATCGGCGGCGATCTGATCGAGCTCGCCGGAGTCGAACGCGCGGCGCAGCCGCGCCATCTCGGAGACCGGCTGGGTGAAGTCGGCATAGACGTGGTCGAGCTGCTGAATGGTCGCGAGGCTGGTGGCGTCGTTTTGCACCACGAGAGCGCCTTCGCTGACCAGCGCCGCACCGATCCGGCCGCTGATCGGCGCGCGGATGGTGGCGTATTCCAGATTGAGCTTGGCGCGCGCGACTTCCGCCTCGCGTACTGCGACTTCAGCCGCTGCCTGGCGCAGATTGGTGGTGGCGACTTCGTTGGCGGCACGTGACGCCGCCTGCTCGCTCGCCAGCATCGAGACGCGCTTGGCGTGCATGTCGGCCTGATCGCGGGCCGCGGTGGCCTTGGCAAGCGCAGCTTCGGCAGCCTGCAGCTCCACCTCGAACGGGCGCGGATCGATCTGATACAACGGATCGCCGGCGTTGACCTCGCTGCCCTGCTGGAACGTCCGGCGCAGAATGATGCCGGAGACGCGCGGCCGCACGTCGGCAACACGAATCGGCGCGATCCGGCCCGGCAGTTCGCGCACAATCGAGCGCGGCTGCGGCTTCACGGTGACGATGCTGACTTCGGGCTTCTCCGCCGCCGAAGCGTTGGCGGCGGACGGTTCCTTGCACCCGGCAAGCGCCGGCGCCAAGACGGCGAGCGCAACGGCCGTCCAACCCAGCTTGGTCCATCCCCGCATCAAAATAACCTCTTCAACCCGTCTCGTGTCATCCACGAGGCACCGACGCCTCGTTATGCGCAGCCGACCGTCGGCTGCCGATCGCAGCAACGCGATCGTGGACACGCTTGATGAATGGAAATTAATCGCGGAATTGTGCGGCACAACATCGTGCGGCGGCGGCGCAATGTCACACGGTACGGAACCGCATGAACTCGTTGCGCTTTCGCCGCCTCACGGCTGTGTGAATCGGAGAACTACGAAGTGATAAGGGACGCCGCGTTTCACCGAACTGAGTTAATCGAAAGTTAAAGACGGAGACCTGCCGGCACTTACACGGAACCGGCAGGCGACCTCTGCGACAGATCAGCTACCGTAAACGAACGCCGGATCGTCGAGATCGATCGCGGGGAACTGGTCCTTCTCGGTCCAGTAATCCTGGCTGTGCTGCCATTCCGGCTTATCGCCGCGCTTGGGCAGTAAGTGCATCCCGCGCATCAGGTAACCGGGATTGAAGTTCTCCGGATCGATCCACGGCAATAGCGCCATGTCCCGGTCTTCCGGCCGCAGCGCCGGCACCACGCTGCGATGGCCGTTCTGCTTCATGTGGCTGAGCAGACGGCAGACGAAGTCGGCGACCAGATCGGCCCGCAGCGTCCAGCTGGCGCGGAAATAGCCGAACACCCACGCCATATTCGGTACGCCAGTGAACATCATGCCGCGATAGGTCACGGTCTCGGCGAAATCGAGCGGCTTGCCGTCGATCGAGAATGCGATGTCGCCGAGCACGTTGAGATTGAAGCCGGTCGCGGTGACGACGATGTCGGCCTCGAGCGTCTCGCCGGACTTCAGCCGGATACCTTGCTCGGTGAAGCAGTCGATCTCGTCGGTGACCACCGAGGCCTTGCCGGATGCAATCGCCTTGAACAGATCGCCATCGGGAACGAAGGCGATGCGCTGCCGCCACGGCCGATAGCTCGGCGTGAAGTGCGGATCGAGATTGGCATTCGGGCCAAGATGGGCGCGTACGCCGGCGAGCAATTCCTGCTTCACCACCTCGGGCTCGCTCATCGAGCGGCGGGTGAAGGTTGCCTGATCGAACAGGATCTTGCGGCGGACGATCTCGTGAATCCAATCTTCGGAGATTCCGAGCTCGCGCAGCGTGTCGGCGATCTCGATCTTGTTGCGGCCGGGAATGAAATAGGTCGGCGAGCGCTGCAGGACGGTCACGTGCTCAGCCTTGGGGGCGATCGACGGCACCAGAGTCGCAGCCGTCGCGCCCGACCCGATCACGATCACCCGCTTGCCGGCAACGTCGAGATCATCCGGCCACGTCTGCGGGTGGACGATCCGCCCCTTGAACTCGGCCATGCCCGGCCATTCGGGGGTATAGCCTTCACTGTGGCGGTAGTAGCCCTGGCACATCCAAAGGAAGTTGGCGGTGAAGCGCACGGTCTCGCCACCCTCGCCGCGCAACGCCTCGATCGTCCAGCACGCATCCTCGTTCGACCAGTTCGCCGAAACGATGCGGTGGCGGTAGCGGATGTGGCGATCGAGATCGTGCTCGGCGATCACCTCGCCGAGATAGTCGCGGATTTCGGCAGCCGTCGCGATCGGCTTTCCGGTCCATGGCTTGAAGCGATAGCCGAAGGTGTAGAGGTCGCTGTCGGAGCGAATGCCGGGATAGCGGTGGGTTCGCCAGGTACCGCCGAAGCCGTCCTGGGCTTCGAGCACGGCGAAGCGGGTACCGGGACACTGCGTCGTCAGGTGGTAGGCGGCGCCAATGCCGGAAATTCCGGCGCCGACGATCAGCACGTCGACATGTTCGCAATCTGGATGGGGAGCGGGGCCGCTGAACGGAGCGGACGCCGCGGCGCTGCTGGACGCAGCGGAAGCAGAGTGGGTCATGTTTCCTCGACTTTTTTTGTGTCGTTGGAAACAGATTGACCGCTGGGCGCGCGTTTGCCCAGCATTTTCTTGCGACCCAAAAGCACGGCGCCGCGGGCATTGCTGCCCGCGGCGTCATGGGACCTGTAGGGCCGGCTGGCTCAGATGTTGAGCAGCAGCGGATAGCCGGAGAACGACTTGTACTCGCCTTCCTGCTTCAGGATCAGCGGCGCGCCGGAGAAGCCCCGGTATTCGCCTTCCTGCTTCAGGATCAGCGGGGTGCCGGAGAAGCTCTGATACTCGCCCTTCTGCTCGAGGATCAGCGGAGTACCGGAATAACCCTTGTACTCGCCTTCCTGCTTCAGGATCAGCGGCTCACCGGAATAGCTCTTGTATTCGCCTTCCTGCTTGAGGATCAGCGGATGTCCAGAGTGTCCTTTGTATTCTTCGCTCATGGTCGATTCCTTTACTTAGAGTAGCACTGGCAGGCCCAGCCAGGAGGAGAAGGGTGTGGAGTTGTTGATCAACAGCGGCTCGCCCGAGTACGACTTGTACGGACCGCTGGTGTCCAGCAACAGAGGAGTCCCTGAGAAGGACTTGTATGGGCCGCTGCTGTCGAGCAACAACGGTGTTCCGGAGAACGACTGATACGGGCCATCGCTGCTGATAACCAGCGGCGTACCAGAGAAGGTCTTGTCGCTGTCGACCAGCAGCAAGTCACCGGAATAGGATTTGTACGGGCCGGAGGTCTCGAGCAGCACCGGCGCGTGGATCAAATTCGAGAACGGCGCGGCATCGCTCTGTTCGGCGGCACGCGACGAGGACGACGACTTCAGGCTGATCGGGTTCGGCCCGTAGCCGTCGAGAATCTTGGTCAGTTTCGCGCCGTAGCCGAACTCGGCCTGCGCCGCGACGACGACGCCACCCTTCTTGAGATAGTCGGCATAGGTCGCGGCTTCCGCGCGCGACACGCCGGCCTTGAGAAGTGCGGCAGCAGTTTCTTCGGTGGACGAACGGCCGGCCGTGACCACGGCGTATTTGAAGGAATTGCTCTTCAAATCGCTCTCGAGTGCCGACAGGCGGCTGCTCGAGTCATACAAGCGGGTGATGATGTGGGTCATAGCTACTCCGTCTCACTCTCAGGACCCGCGCAACTGGCCCTGCATCAGAATCGGCTCCCGCCGCCGTGTCAGAGGGAACATCGTCACCAGCGTGGCAATGAGCAACACTAGTTCGAGGTAATAGACAAAGTGATAACCCGCTGCAGCGCCGCCCCAACCGTGCGGCGCATAAGCGGTTACCACGTCGCGAAGAATACCACCGAGCGCGATAGCAATACCGGCGGCCGAAGCCTGCACAGCGCCCCAGGCGCCCAGTGCGAGACCGACCTGATCCTTCGGCGCAGCGTTCATCGTCGCGGTCAGCGTGCCGTGTCCGAACAGACCGGCCCCGAAGCCGATCATCAGCGTACCGAAGCCGAACACCAGCGCAGAGGCCGTGCTCGACGACAGATCGGCAGAGAAGATCACCGCGAGGAATGCCGGAATACCGACCAGGGCGCCGAAGCTGGCCATCCGGAACGGATCAGCACCGCGGCTCAACACGCGCGAGGCGTAGCCGAAGCCGAACAGACCACCGACCGCCAGCGCTGCGGTGAGCTTGGTGGTGTCGCCGACACTCAGATGCAGGATCTGGCCGCCATATGGTTCGAGCAGCACGTCTTCCATGCTGAACGCCATGGTACCGAAGCCGACGGCGATCAGCCGGCGCATCGCGTTCGGACCTTGAATGAAGGCGTCCCACGACTCTCGGAAGCCGCCGCTCGGCGCCTCGGGATGCGCGGTCACCAGATTGGGGTTGTCGCGGCGGCGCGCTTCCATCTTCCAGGACGCGATGCCGTTGAGCACGATGGTGACGACGGCGGAGCCCTGGATCACCTGAATGAGGCGCCCGGGCGAAAACTCGGCGAGCAGCACACCGAAGATGATTGCGCTCGCGATCATGCCGAACATCAGCATGGTGTACATCAGGCCGACCACCTTCGGCCGCGACTCAGGCGGCGACAGGTCGGTCGCGAGTGCGAGGCCGACGGTCTGGGTGGTGTGCACGCCGGCACCGATCAGCAGAAATGCCGCGGCGGCTGCAACCTGTCCAACCCACACGGGGGCCTGCGCCGAGTCGCCGCCGCCGGACAGGACCAGCAGCGCGAACGGCAGAATGGCGAGGCCGCCGAACTGCACCATCGTGCCCTTGTACAGGAACGGCACGCGGCGCCAGCCCAGCGCAGATTTATGAACGTCGGATTTGAAGCCGATCAGCGCCCGGAACGGCGCAAAGATCAAAGGCAGCGAAACCATCACGCCGACGATCGAGGCCGGCACGTTGAGTTCGACAATCATCACCCGGTTCAGGGTGCCGACCAGCAGCACCAGCGACATGCCGACTGCGACCTGAAACAGCGACAGGCGCAGCAACCGGGATAGAGGCAGATCCGGCGTGGCCGCATCCGCGAAAGGCAGAAAGCGCGGCCCAAGCGAGGACCAGACTTTCATCATCTTTTGGCTGACTGTGTTCATCGTGCAGCGATTCCAGCTTGCGTGAGCCCGGCGGTCAGATCCGCCGGTGTCCGATCGAACAGCACCACTTTGCGACCAAAGATGAACTGCGGCAGATCAAATGTCCGCACCCCACTCGGGCTACAAAGCAAGCGACCGGGACCCTTGGATCCCGGTCCAGCCATAACAGCTTCAAAAGAAGCTGAATTAGCCGATGGAGACCGAGCTCTCGATCGCCGCGGCCTTGCCGTTCCAGTACTTCGAGAACCAGGTGGTGTTGCTGAGAACAGCAAAGTGCACCAGGATCGCGATCACGGTCACGCTGCCGAGCAGGAGCGGAAGACCAACGGTCGGCTTCACAACAGTCCAAATACGACCTTGATTCATCTTACGTACTCCTTAGTGCAGCCAGGGCGAGTAAACATACGCCAGGAAGTGAGCGACGATGGCGATCGCGCCGAAGATGCGCGTGCCGTCGATCACATGCTTGTGGAGCTCTTCCGATTCCGCGATCGTCAGACCGGTCGGCCAGACCTTGTTGGGATCGTCTGCCATAGTAAATCCTCCTGAGAGACTTACGATCAGTGTCGTGCTGAACCTGCACGTAGGTTGATTGCTGCTACGCCGAACATTTGTTCGCTTGGTCTCAGCATTCCCTGTTCGCTCCTGCACCCGCCCGCCGGACAACAACGAGTCGCCTCGCGTTGGAGCGGACCGGTGTGGATGCTTCCAGCCCTCGGATGACGAGGACTCACGCCCTGATCACATCCGAGTGATTGTAAGACTATCCTGACACACATCTTTGTCAATTTAACATGACACTGACGACTGTCCGTGTCATACCGGACATCCTCAAACCGGTCCGACGAGTCCCGGACACGGAAAATTGAGTAGATTGTGATGTACTCTGGCCTTGACAATTCTGCCGGGTTCAGGGTCTCGGACTTCGACCCGATCACCCTCGCCGGTGGGACGCGTACAGAGGTCCTGCCCGGTGCGATTCAGCCCCACGCCGCACTGCTGGCGCTGGCTCCGGCGGATTTGACCATCATCCACGCCGCCGGCGCGACCGCATCGCTGCTCGGCGCGGCCGCGGATCTGTTGCCGGGGACTGCCGCTTCGAGTGTGTTCTCGTCCGACCAGATCGCACGGCTGCAGACGCTTGCCGCTGCAGAGCGAGCGATCGAACGGCCGCAGCACGTCTTTACGCTGAGTGCGCCGGACGCCACGCCGATCGACGTCATCGTCCACCACGCCTCGGGGCTGCTGGTCGTGGAGCTCGATCCGCGGCGCGAACCCGCGCCGGAGAATTCGCTCGGCTTGGTGCAGTCGATGATCCGGCGGGTCCGGCCGGCGCCGAACCTGCAGGCCTTCTTCGACGCGATGGCCGCTGAGCTCCGCAACGTGACCGGCTTCGACCGGGTGATGGTGTACCGCTTCGCGCCGGAAGGCAGCGCCGACGTGATCGCCGAAGCGCGCGATCCCGATGCGAGTCCGTTCCTCGGCCTGCGCGATCCGCAACCGGACATTCCACATCGGCCGGGGCCTGCCAGCCGGATTCGGGTACAACCCGACGTTCACGCGCCCGCCGCACCGCTGGTGCCGGCGCACAGTCCGCGCAGCGGCACCGCACTTGATCTCTCGTTCAGCGCGATCCGCAGTTGCTCCCCCGAGCACCGGCTGTATCTGGCCCAGCTCGGCGTCGCCGCGTCGCTGTCGCTGTCGCTGGTGGTCGAAGGCGAAGTATGGGGCTTGATCGTCTGCCATCACGGCACCCCACGATTTCTGCCCTACCGGATGCGAGAAGCCTGTGCGCTATTCGCCGAAATGGCGTCGTTGCAGCTCGAGGCGCGGCTCGCCGCCGATCAGCTCGCCGCGCGGCTGCGTAGCACGCGCATCCACGAAGAGCTGGTCACGCGGATGAGTCAGGAGTCGGATCTCGCCGAAGGGCTGATCCGGTTCTATCCGAACCTGCTCGACTTCATTCCGGCTGCCGGCGTCGGCCTGTGGATCGACGGCCAGTTCACCGGGATCGGCGCGACACCGGGTCCTGCGCAGGTCGCCGCGATGATGGGATGGCTGCACGGCGTTGCGCACGACGGCGTGTATCACACCGACTGCCTGGCGCTGGCCTATCCGCCCGCCAAGGCGTTCGCTGGCTGCGCCAGCGGGCTTTTGGCGCTGTCGCTGTCCAATACGCCGCACAACTACGTGCTGTGGTTCCGCCCCGAAGTGGTTCGCGTCGTCACCTGGGCCGGCATGCCCAACAAGCCGGTCGGCGTCGGTGCCGATGGCAGCCGAACTCCCAAAGGCTGTGTGTCGAGTTGGCAAGAGTCGGTGCGGCTGCACGGCGAGCCGTGGCTCGACGCCGAAATCGATGCGGCGCACCGGCTGCGCGAGTCGCTGCTCGACGTCGTGCTGCGCCGGATCGACGGCATCGCCCGCGAGCGGCGCTCGGCGCAGCTGCTTCAGGAACAGCTGATGCGCCAGGTCGAGCTCGGCCTGAGCCGCTCCAAGGACGTCGCCAAGACGCTGCAGGAAGAGAAGCGGCGGCGGGTGCTGGTCGAGGCGGACCTATCCAAGGTGCTGCGCAGGACAGTCGAAGATCAGGAAGCCGAACGGCTGCGGATCGCCCGCGAACTGCACGACACGCTGGGGCAGTCGCTGACGCTGTTACAGCTCGGCTTCGACAAACTCGGCCAGGCCGCCGGCGACAATCCCGAATTGCAGCAGCGCATCGCCGAGATGAAGAGCCTGACCGCCGATGTCGGCCGCCAGGCCAATCGGCTCGCGTGGGAAATCCGCCCCACCGCGCTCGACGACCTCGGCATCCAGACCGCGATCCAGAACCTGCTCGACTCCTGGAGCGAGAAGTCGAGCATCGAGTTCGACCTGCACATGACGCTCGGCTCGCGCCGGCTGCCGTCGCCAGTCGAGACCACGCTGTACCGCGTGCTGCAGGAGGCGCTCACCAACGTCGTGCGCCATGCCTCGGCCCGCCACGTCAGCGTCATCCTGCAGCTCGGCGACGACCAGGTGACGATGATCGTCGAGGACGACGGCTGCGGCTTCGTCACCGCCGGCCACAAGCAGCCGTCCGGACGGCTGGGCCTGCTCGGCATCCGTGAGCGGCTGACGCTGGTCGGCGGCTCGCTCGAAATCGAATCCGCGCCCGGCAAGGGCACTGCGCTGTACGCGCGCATTCCGCTGTGACCAGATGAAAGCAACCGCGATGGACCAGCAATCCCCTTCTCGACTGCGCGTGTTTATCGCCGACGATCACCCGGTGGTGCTCAGCGGCATGAAGGCGCTGGTCGCAGGCGATCCCGGGCTCGAAGTGGTCGGCGAGGCCAGCGACGGCCCGAACGCGCTCCGCCGCGCCACGGAATTAAAGCCGGACGTCGCCGTGCTCGATCTGTCGATGCCCGGCCTCAACGGCATCGAGGTGGCGCGCAAGTTCCTCGCCACGTGTCCGGACTGCCGCGTGCTGGTGCTGACCGTGCATGAAGACGGCGCCTATTTGCGCCAGCTGCTCGATCTCGGCGTCGCCGGCTACGTGCTGAAGCGCTCCGCCACCGACGAACTGATCCGCGGCATCCATGCGGTCGGCAGCGGCGGCATCTATCTTGATCCGGCGATCGCCGGCCGTGCGATCGGGCGTACCACGCCGCATCTGCACAATGGCGACGAGCACAACGCGGTGTCGGAACTGTCGACCCGCGAGATCGAGGTGCTGCGGCTCGCCGCGATCGGCCATAGCAACAAGACCATCGCCGCCAAGCTGCAGATCGGCGCCAAGAGCGTCGAGACCTACAAGGCGCGCGGCATGGCCAAGCTCGGCTTCCACAACCGCGTCGAGGTGGTGCGGTTCGCGCTCAGCATGGGCTGGCTGTCGGACCCATAGCGTCCGTTCCATTTCGCCCCGTTGATCCTGTTCGATCGACCCGCTAGCCTTGCTGTTCATTGAGCAAGCAACTTCCCGCGGGCGCTGGCACTGTACGCGTCGCGCCTAGAACGGGAAGGATCAGGGGAGACCGAATGACCGTCGAAACGCGGACGCAGAAACCGCTGGCCACCTCCGCCAACGCCAAGGCCCTCGAGGGGCTCCGCGTGCTCGATTTCTCCACCACCATCGCCGGCCCGCACTGCACCCGGATGCTGTCCGACATGGGCGCCGAGGTGATCAAGATCGAAGCCGCCGACGGCGACACCATGCGGAACCGGCCGCCGGTGCGCGAGGCCTGCAGCACCGCATTCGGCCAGCTCAACGTCGGCAAGAAGAGCATCGTGCTCGACCTGAAATCGCCCGACGGCCTCGAAGCGGTGCAGCGGCTGGTCGCCGGCGCCGACATCCTGGTCGAGAACTTTCGCCCCGGCGTGATGCAGCGGCTACAGATGGACTACGCGTCGCTGCGCGGCTTCAATCCCGAGCTGATCTACTGCTCGATCTCCGGCTACGGCCAGACCGGGCCATCCGCGGAACTGCCCGCCTACGCGCCGGCGATCCATGCCGCATCCGGCTTCGATCTCGCGCATCTCGCCTATCAGCCGGGCCGCGATCGCCCGGATTATTGCGGCATTTATCTCGCCGACGTCGTCAGCGGGATCTACGCCTATGGGGCGATTACCTCGGCGCTGTATCAGCGCGTCCGCACCGGCGAGGGCCAGCACATCGACGTGTCGATGCTGGAGGCGATGCTGACGCTGACGCTGAACGAGATGCAGTGGTCGCAGTTTCCGGTGACGCTGCCGGCGCGGCCGCAATTCGGACCGGTCGAAACCTCCGACGGCTACGTGATGATCGCCGTCGCCAGCGAAAAATCGTTCCGCAGCTTCATGCTGGCGGCCGAGCGCCCGGACCTGATCACCGATCCACGGTTCGAAAAATACGCCGACCGCCGCCTCAACTGGGGCGAGCTGATGGACACCATTGAGACGAGCTGGTCGAGCAAGCTGACCTCGAAGCAGTGCCTCGCCACGCTCGACAAGTTTGGCGTGCCCTGCTCGGCCTATCGCACCGTTGCCGAGGCGATGGCCGATCCGCAAACTGAACACCGCAAGGCGCTCGCCGAAGTTTACGACGATGCCGGCAGCTTCAAGGTGCTCAACCTGCCGTTCAGGATGTCGTCGGCCAATCCGTCGCCGAACCCGCGGGTAGCGCGGCTCGGCGAGCACACCAAGACGGTGCTGCAGCAGGCCGGCTATTCGGACGAGGACATCGCCCGGTTCGGCACACGTTGAGTGCTACGCGGCGCGTCGGAGCTGCACGCGCCACACCTCCGGTCCCTGCTCCAGATAAGTCCACTGGCAATCGTCGCCGTGGACCGACGCGAAGAACTGGCGGAGCGGCCGCGGATCGTGGTCGACCACGATCTGCATCGCCTGTCCGGGCGCTAAATGATCGAACAGCCGCGGGATGATCTCGTGGCGCTGATAAGGCGGGATCTCGCGGACGTCGAGCACGCGTTCGGTCGTGGTGACGGCTTCGGTCATGACTATGTCCTGGTTGGAGATGGCGAAGGGTCGAGCGGATCAGTGCGGCTTGCCGCGGGCGAGCAGCGTCGGGCCATAGCTCAGCGCGAAGCCTAGGAAGGCGGTGGCCCAGCCGAGCGCGGCCAGATGCAGCAGCGGATCGCTCCAGGCCGGCAGCAGCGCCGCCGCGATCCGCGCGGTGACGGCCAACAGCGCCGCCAGATAGATCCCCTGCGTCGGCAGCGAGGCGGTGAGTTGCTGGCCGGTGTGGCCGAGCGATGCGCGGGTCATCACCGCCAGCGTCATCACGCCGGCGCCGCCCACCATCCAGGCGTGGATGCCTGCGCTGACCGGGATCAGCCCGAACGCAGCCGCTGAGGTCAAAAGGAAGCCGAGCGGGATGAACAGATAACCGACGTGCAGCACCAGCAGCAGCTTCTCCTTGACGGTGCGGTCGCCAGCCCAGCGCGCCAGCCGGACCAGATGCAGCATGCCGGCGATCAACAACGCCGAGCCGCTGATCGGGCTGAACGGCATCGCAATCCACAGCACCAGCGTCAGGCCGCTGAACGCGACGATCACCATGTCGAGCTTGTTGAACGGCTGCGGCAGCCGGCCGGGATTTGCGCGCACCAGCCAGTTGCGGGTGAAGCTCGGCGTGATACGGCCGCCGATCAGCGAGATCAGCATGATCACCACCGCGATGCCGATCCGGATGCTGTAGTCGGCCGTGCCGCCGAAATGCGCTTCGAGATGAAATGCGACGTTGCCGACTAGCAGCAGCGTCAACAGCGCGACGACGTTGAGGTTGCGCCAGTTCCGCCCGGCGATGATCTCGCGCAGCGCCGCAAGCGCCACCAGCAGCAGGAAGCAGGCATCGATCAGCAGCGCTGCGAGCCAGCCGGTGTCGGCAGAGAACGTCACCGCCAGCCGTCCAGCGAGCCACACCACCGCCAGCGTCGCCAGCGGCACACCCTGCAGCGGCAGGCGTCCGGTCCAATTCGGAATCGCGGTGAGCAGGAATCCGGTGATCACCGCCGGCAGATAACCGTACAGCATCTCGTGGACGTGCCAGTCGCGCGGCGCGAACGCGGTCTGCAGCGTCAGCTCGCCGTGATACACCGGCAGCCATAGCAGTACCGCGACCGCAGCGAAGATCGCGCCGAGCAGGAAGAACGGGCGGAAGCCGGCCGACAGGATGGTCAAGCGGCTCTGCAACGGATAGCGCTGCACCGGCTTGCGCTTGGCGGGGCCGGCTGCGGAAGATTCGATCGTCGTGCTGCTCATCGCGGTCCACCGGAACTGACACCGGCGGTACATCTGCCGGCTCATCCTGTGTAGGAGCGCGGCCTCCAGTGCTGGTTGTGCCAGCACAAACTCGCGAACGATTTGCAGGGAACCTACATCGTCTGTCACGGCGAGAGGGGGCAGTAGACGAACCATTCCAGCTCAGTGGACGGAGCGGGATTGCTTCGCTGCGCTCGCAATGACGGCTGAGACTGGCGGTTAGGGCAGTGGCGAGACGCCGATCACCAACGGATGCAGCAGCAGCAGCGACAGCCACGCCGCGATCCCGATGCCGAACCGCAGCGGACTGATCCGCCAGCGCTGCGGCTTGAAGCGGCCGCTGATCAGCGCCGCGAACGGCCAGAACGAGGTGCGCGCCGCAAGTTCCGCCCAGCGCTCGGCGCCGAGCTGGCGCCGCTTGCGGCGGTCGATGATCATCATGCCGACCAGCGCGATCATCGCAAAGAAGCCGAACAGCAGCACATGCGCGAGGTCACCGTTCGGCACGACATGCGCGCCGGCCCACAGGCCGATCGCCCACAACAGCGGATGCCGGACGATACCGACGACGCCCGGGTGTTGCGGATCGAATATTTTCCGCGGATCGCCGCCGAACGACAGCGGATTGGCGGCACCGATGCCGAACGCCGCAAACTGGCAGGCCAGCGGCAGCGCCAGGTTCGGCACCCACATCTGCCAGGTCTCGAACGGCCACAGCTCGACGAACGGCGCCCGCTCGGTGGCGACGATCAGCCAGGTCAGCACGATCAACGACTCGATGCTGTAGGCGATCAGGAAGCCGCGCTCGCCGAGCGCACCGACCAGCCTCGTCCGCACAGCCGGCCGTGCCGGAATCGCGTGGCTGAGCAGGAACACGGCGAAGGCGGCGACGAATTCAGTCCAGCCGGACATAAGGAACCTTCCAACCCGATCGCGAGGCAGAAGAGTCCGTCATTGCGAGCGAAGCGAAGCAATCCAGAAGCGTCAGTCGCGAACTCCTGGATTGCTTCGTCGCTTCGCTCCTCGCAATGACGAAGCTCTGCGTTCGACTAGGTCATCGCCCGGCTTGCCGGTTCCAACGTTGTCGCGCGTCAACCTGCGGCGAACATTGCACTCAGGGCGGCCTGGGCTTCGTGCTGGATCTTGCTGAGGTGATCGGCGTTGACGAAGCTCTCGGCGTAGATCTTGTAGACGTCCTCGGTGCCCGACGGACGCGCCGCGAACCAGCCGTTGGCGGTGGTGACCTTGACGCCGCCGATCGATTGGCCGTTGCCGGGCGCCTTGGTCAGCGTCGCCGTGACCGGCTCGCCGGCAAGCTGCGTGATGCCGAGCTTCTCGGCGGTCAGGGTCTTGAACAGCGCCTTCTGGGCCGGCGACGCCGCCGCATCGATCCGCGCATAGAACGGCGCACCGAGTTCTGCGGTGAGGCGCTGATACAATTCGCCCGGGTCGGCCTTGCTCACCGCTGTGATCTCCGCCGCGAGCAGGCCGAGGATGATGCCGTCCTTATCGGTGGTCCAGACGCTGCCGTCGCGGCGCAGGAACGAGGCGCCGGCGCTCTCCTCGCCGGCGAAGCCGAAGCTGCCGCCGATCAACCCGTCGACGAACCATTTGAAGCCGACCGGGGTCTCGACCACCTTGCGGCCGATCTTGTTGGCGACGCGATCGATCATCGCGCTCGACACCGCGGTCTTGCCGATCGCGGCGTCACGGCCCCAATGCGGCCGGTGCGCGAACAGATACGCGATCGCGACCGACAGGTAGTGGTTCGGATTCATCAGCCCGCTGGAGCGGGTGACGATGCCGTGGCGGTCGGCGTCGGTGTCGTTGGCAAACGCCACGTCGAAGTCGTTGCGCATCCCGATCAGCCGCGCCATCGCGTAAGGCGACGAGCAGTCCATCCGCACCTTGCCGTCCCAATCCGCGGTCATGAAGCGGAAGGTCGGATCGACCGCGTCACTGACCACCTTGGCGTCGAGCTTGTAGCGCTCGATGATCGGCTGCCAATAATGCACCGCCGCGCCGCCGAGCGGATCGATGCCGAGCTTCACTCCGCTCGACCGGATCGCCTCCATGTCGACCACATTGGCGAGGTCTTCGACATAAGGCGTGATGTAGTCGCGGCGATGCACGCAAGCCGCCTTGCGGGCACGATCGTAGGAGATCCGCTTGACGCCCTTCAGCCCGTTCTCGAGCATCGCATTGGCGGCCTTCTCGACCGCCGAGGTGATGTCGGTGTCGGCCGGACCGCCGTTCGGCGGATTGTACTTGAAGCCGCCGTCCTCGGGCGGATTGTGCGACGGCGTGACCACGACGCCGTCGGCGAGCCCGTCGGTGCGGCCGCGATTGTGGGTGAGGATCGCGTGCGAGATCACCGGGGTCGGCGTGTAACCACCGCGGTCGTCGATCACGACGTCGATCTCGTTGGCGGCGAAGACTTCGAGCGCGCTGACCAGCGCCGGCTCGGCCAGCGCATGGGTGTCGATGCCGATATACAGCGGACCGGTAATGCCGGCGGCGCGGCGATGATCACACACCGCCTGGCTCACCGCCACGATGTGGTCCTCATTGAAGGCATTGTTGAGCGACGAACCGCGATGCCCGGAGGTGCCGAACGCCACCCGCTCGGTCGCCACCGCGGGGTCCGGTTTGCCGGCGAAATATGCCGTCACCAGCCGCGGGACGTTGACCAGACTGTTCGGATCGACGGTCTTGCCCGCCAGCGGGCTCACCTTCGCAGCCATCTTGCACTCCATGACTTCAGATCAGGTCCGATCCCTCGCCCGCCGCGGGTCGGCCGTCAAGACGGCATCCGGATGAGTTGTTCGAACCAAGGCGCCAGCGCGGAACAGTTCGCGAGTGACACGGTTATCGCCCCAGGTTGGATGACTGGAGGATGAGACATGACTTTCGGAAAAGGCGCTTTGATGTGGCTGATCGGGATCCCGCTGCCGATCATCATTCTGCTGGCGCTGTTCTGGCGCTAATTCGCGCGCAGTAACAGTATTCTGGAAGGGTCTCGGCCGCGTCGGCGGCGCGAGGCCCTTTTCATTTGTTGGCCCGGCGCTGATCCGACACGCCAGCTCAATGCGCTACGGCCCCATCGCCCGCGGATCGTTGTACATCCGCTTGATGTCCTTCTGCACGTCGAGCGGCTGCAACTTGCTGCTGCCCTCGTCGGACAGGAATTTATCGAGCGTCGACTGAATCCGCGCCTTGACGCTGTCCGGGCCGCGGTCGCTCATCTCGGTGTGCTGGGCGCCGGTGTCGATGATTTCGATGCCAGCCTCCTTGGCGGTCTTGGCATCGGGCAACACTCCGGGGTCGGTCTTGAACTGCGGATCCTTGGAACGGAACGATAGGATCTTAGCGAAGCCGGAGGTCACGAACGGCACCCGCAAATTGTCCAGCGTCACCACGCGCCGCACCATTTCGGGGTGCTGCTGGGCGAAGAACATCGAGATGTCGCCGCCATTGGAATGGCCGACCAGAGTGAGATGATCGTAGTCGGCGTTGGGCTCGAGCCTCTTCAGCTCCTTGAGGGCGAAGAAGATGTTCTGCTCGCCGCGCTCGTACACGGCCAGGCGCCCGACATAGAGCGAGCCGGCCACCGTCATCAGCGGCTTGTCGTCAGGGAGATCGTGCTGAATGCTGGCGACCAGATAGCCGCGGGCGGCGAGCACGTTGGCCAGGAACGAGTATTCGGTGTTCTTGACGGTGTTGCCGTGGCTGACCACCGCGACCGGCAGCGTGACCATTCCGGCCTCAGCCTTCATTTCGGCGTCTCGCCGCACTGCAAGATCGATCGCGACAGGACGGCCGCGCGCTTCATCGAAGAAGGTCAGCGTCTCGTGCCTGATCGCCCAGTGGCTGAATGAAAAGTACGCCGCGGCGGCGACCACGCTCAGCAGGCAGAAAATGATCAGTGGCCGTTTCATGATATCCTAGTCCGTCCTCCCTTATTCTTTAGCTGGGACGGGAGGATAGCTCGAAAAGACCTATTTCTAGAACGATACGATTAAATTTTGGAAAGCGCACGGGCAAGTGCCATCGTGACCCGAGCGCGGTTCAGGCCAAGATTTCTCGCAGCAATCCGGTAATCTGCTCGGGAGTGTACGGCTTTGGTACAAAGCGGCCGCCATCCGGCAGATCATCCGCAGTCACATGCACCCGTCCCGAGGTGGCGACGATCTTGATCGGCGGCCATCGGCCGCGCACGGCGCGGGCCAGCTTCAAGCCGTCCATCGAGCCCGGAATTTGGATGTCGGTGAACACCACGCGGATATCGTCGCGCTTCTCGAGAATCGCGATCGCATCGTCGGCCGATCCGGCCTCCAGCACCTGGAATCCGGCCGTCTCGATCATATCGACTGCGTTCATGCGCAGGAGCGGTTCGTCTTCGACCACCAGCACAACAGGTCTCCTGCTCACCTCAGTCATCCCTCTACCGTCCCGACCGATCATCAAGGGCTTAGCCTCTTGATCGTTCCGGGCCCGAGAGGTTTCCCTCGGTAAAATTGTTCCTAATTCCCGCAGCGTCGTTAATGCCGCAGGGTTCCTACGCCTTCACAGAAGCTTGCCATCCGCGCCGAAGAACGGATGCGGGCCGTCGAACGCCCCGATCGGGACCTGATGCGTGACGAGTTCGCCGCGCTCGGCAAACCAGGCGTGCAGATGAAACGCTGGCGGTTCGACGCAAAACGACGGTGCGAGCTGTTCGCCGAGATCCAGCGCCACCGCATGATTGGGGGCCGGACAGATCGTCGCGACAGTCCCGGCAAAGCCGGTCACCGTTGGGCGGTGCACGTGGCCCGCAGCGACCAGCCGCACCCACGGATAGCGCTCGACGAGGGTCGCGAACTCCGCGGCGTTGCGAAGGTTCTGGCGATCCATGTGCCAGATGCCGGTGGCGAATGGCGGATGATGCAGGAACAGCAAGGCGGGCCGGTGATCCGACGACGACAGCACCGCCTCGAGCCACTGCAACGTCCCGGCATCGAGCTCGCCATGCGGCTGGCCATGAACATTGGAGTCGAGCAGCACGATATCGATCCCGTCGACGGGATAGAGCTGATTGAGCGGTCCCTCGGCCGGGAACGTTGGCTGCGCGAACGCGGTGCGCATCAGGTCGCGGGAATCGTGATTGCCCGGTACGGCAACGAACGGAATCTGCAGCGGCGCCAACAGCCGTTCGAGATGCGCGTATTCCTCAGCGCTCGGGGTGTCGACCAGATCGCCGGAGATCACCACCAGGTCGGGCCGCGGCGTCAGCGCGTTCAGCGCTGCGACGCAGCGGGTCAGCGCCGCCGCGGTGTCAACCTTGCCGTAGGCGAGTTCGCCGGGCGCCTTGATATGCAGGTCTGAAATCTGGGCGATCAGAATCGGCTTCGGCGGCATGGTCGGATCTCTCATTCTGGTTCGTCACAGGTGCTCGGGCAGCAGCCGGATGGCTTCGGGATCGGCCACGAGGCCGATGCGATCGCCGCCCCTGATCGGCAGCGCGTTCGGTGCGTCGATCGCCAGCGGCCGCGCGGCAGCGCCGGACACCACGACGCGCTGGCGGTCACCGACGAAACTGACGCTGTCGACGACGCCCTGCAGCGTCGCGGCCTCGGGCGCCGCAATCCGGATCGTCTCCGGGCGAATCATCGCAACCGCGCGACTGTGGCTGGCGCTGCCCGCGATGCGCCAGTGTCCGCCCGGCAATCGCAGCGCACCATCGGCGATCTCGGCCTCGATGATATTGGCGGCGCCGACGAACTCGGCAACGAACCGAGTGGCCGGGCGGAAATAGATCTCGCGCGGCGTGCCGACCTGTGCGATCGCGCCCTTGCTCATCACCACGATGCGGTCGCCGAGCGCCATCGCCTCGGCCTGATCGTGGGTGACATAGATCGTGGTGATGCCGAGCGAGCGCAGCAACCGGTCGAGCTCGCCGCGGAGCCGCTCACGGAGGGCCGCATCGAGTGCGGTGAGCGGTTCGTCGAGCAGGAGCACCGCGGGACGGATCGCCACGGCGCGGGCGAGAGCGACGCGCTGACGCTGGCCGCCGGAGAGCTGATCCATCCGCCGATGTTCAAGCCCGGCGATGTTGGTCAGCGCCACCAGTTCGGCGATCCGTGCGGCGCGCTCTGCCTTGGCGACGCCGCGGATCTTGAGCCCGTAGCCGATGTTGTCGGCCACCGTCATGTTGGGAAACAGCGCGTAGGACTGAAACACCATGCCGACATTGCGCTTCTCGATCGGCACCGAGGTCACATCTGCGCCGTCAAACAAGACCCGCCCGCCGGCATCCGGGCTCTCCAGCCCGGCGATGATCCGCAGCATCGTGGTCTTGCCGCAGCCGGACGGACCGAGCAGCACCAGCGTTTCGCCGCGCGCGATGCTGAGGCTTGCCGGCTCCAGCGCGCGGGTCCCGTCCGCAAAGGTCTTGCCACAGGCCGCGACCTCGACCGCCACGCCGTGTCCGTCATCCGCCGTCATCGTTTCGGCTCCCGCTCCGCGAGCGATTGCATCGCCACCAGCAAGGGGACGATCATGATGAAGAAGATCAACGTGTAGGCCGAGGCGACTTCGAGCCGCATCGACGCGTAGCTGTCGGCGAGGCCCACCGGCAGTGTCTTGGTCAGTGGCGTGTGCAGCATCCAGGTGAGATTGAACTCGCCGAGCGACAGCGTCACCACCATCAGGGCGCCGGCCAGAACGCCGGGCATCACATTCGGCACAATGACATCGACGAACCGCCGCGCCGGCGATGCGCCGAGCGAAGCCGCGCCCTCGTCGAGGGTACGGATGTCGATGGTGGCGAACACCGCCATCACCGATCGCACCATAAACGGCATGGTGAACACCACATGGCCGACCAGAATAAATAGCCAGGACCGGCGGAACTCACCGAAGCCGCCATAGGTGAGCAGCAGCGCCAGCGCGATTGCCAGGCCCGGGATCGCCAGCGGCAGCGTGATTACCTCTTCGATCAGCCGCGACCAGGCTCCGCCGCGGATATGCAGCGCGTAGGCGGCCGGGACGCCGACGACCAGCGTCACGGCCAGCGTCGCCAGTGCGATCACGAAGGACAACACGATGCTGTCGGCATACAGCGTCCACACCTGCACCACCCATTGCAGAGTGACGCCGGATGAAATGCCGCGGAAGTAGTTCGCCGTGACACCCGCTGCGACCGACAGCAGCGCCGGCACCACCAGAAACGCGGCGACCAGCAGCGTGAACAGCAATTGTCCGGCGAAGATCAAGCGGTCGCGCATCGGCCTAGCCCGTCGCCGCCACGGTGCCGCCGGTCAACGACCGCGCCAGCGCCAGCATCGCCCAAGAAATCAGGCCGAGGCCGACCGACAACGACGCCGCGGTGGCGAAGTTCGCCGCCAGCGTGAACTCGGTGTAGATCAGCATCGGCAGCACATCGATATTGGTAGCGAGCGTAAAGGCGGTGCCGAACGCGCCCATCGCGGTCGCAAATGCGATCGCGCCGGAAGCAACAAAGGCCGGCACCAACGCCGGCAGCACCACGTCGCGCTGCACGGCCCACGGGCTGGCTCCGAGCGAGCGCGCCGCCTCTTCGAGCCCCGGATCGAGCTTTTGCACCGCCGCCATGATGGTGAGGATCACCCGCGGGATCGAGAAATACAGATAGCCGAGGAACAGCCCCCAGATCGAATAGGCGAACACCACCTTGGTGCCAGTGGCGAGCCGCGTCAGATCGCCGATCACGCCCTGCCGTCCGGCAAGCAGGATGATCAGAAAGCCGATCACCACGCCAGGGAATGCCAGCGGGAAGGTCAGCATCGCGATCAGCACGGAGCGGCCGGCAAACCGGTGCCGCTGCAGGAACAGCCCGGCGATGGTCGCGATGACCAGCGTCGCGACCGTGGTGGCGGCGGCGAGCAGCACGGTGTTGATCAGCGTCGCGCGGTAGCGCGGCTCCAGCAGGATCGCAAGATAACCGGCCGGCCCTTGCGGCCCCTCGGCGCCGACCACCACCAGCCGTGCCATCGGCAGCAGGAAGAACGCCGCGGTCAACACGACCAGCGGCGCCAGACAGATCAACAGGAAACGTCGGTGCTTCATGATTTGGAGTTGTCCCGGCCGTCGCTGGCCGGGACGAGGGACCGGCTCAGCGGACTTCGGCGAGGTAGCGATCGGTGAACGCCTTCTGCGCGGCTTCCATCTTGGCCCAGTCGACGTTCTTGGCGCGCGCGTAGTCGCTGTCCGGCAGGAACTTGGCCTTAACCTCGGGCGGCAGCGCGATCGGCCGCGCCGGGCGCAAGTATGCGTTGGTCCAAACCGCCTGCCCCTTGTCGGACAGTAGATAGTCCATCACCTTCTTGGCCTTTTCGGCGTCCGGCGCACCCTTCACCAGGCTGACCACATAGGGAAATACGACCGAACCTTCGCACGGGATCACGAAAGCGAAGTTGCCCTTTTCGCTGTACTTGGCGCGGTAGGCGTTGAAATCGTAGTCGAACAGGATGGGTATCTCGCCCGACACGACGCGGGCGTAAGAAGTCTGCTTCGGCACGATCGCATCATTGTCGTGCAGCTTCTTGAAGAATGACACCGCCGGCGAGAAATCCTGATCGCTGCCGCCGAGCGCGAGATTGACCGCGACCGCGCCGACATAGCCGACTGCCGCCGAGGGCGGATCGAGATAGCCGACCATGCCCTTATAGTCCGACTTCTCGAGATCCTTCCAGCACGCCGGAACCGGCTTGCCGCCGAGCGCATCGACGTTGACGAACAGGCCGAGCGTGCCTGAATGGATCGCGGTCCACTCGCCTTCGGGATCCTTCAGGCCGGCCGGGACTTCGTCCCACTTTGCCGGCTTGTACGGCTGGGTGACGCCCAGCGCCTTCGCCTTCATGCCGAAATTGACACCGAAGTAGCCGATGTCGGCGACCGGGTTGCTCTTCTCGGCGATCAGCTGAGACAGCGCCTGGCCGGAATTCTTGTTGTCGAACGGGATGTCGTAGCCCAGATCGGCTTTGACCTGCTTCAGCATCGTCGCCCAATCGGCCCACTGCGGCGGGCAGTTGTAGCAGATCACATCCGCAGCCTTCGCCGGCTGCAGCGAAGCAAATGCGGACAGCGCACATAGCGCGGTCATCAACCGGACCAGTTTCATCGGCTTCCTCATTTTCGACTGAACGCAGCCTCGGGCGGCACGGCCGCCGCTGCGTGCCCTCCCCTATCGATCGCCGATGACAGGTTTGCGACAGCGCCGGTAACAGGTGCCGCGAGCCGCAACCAGGAACTTTCGCTGCTGCAAATGATTGAGATGCGAACGACTGCGCCCGGCCTCCCGACGAGGGCTGATCGCGTCCGGGCCAGTCCGATCGCCGAACCTGCGCTGCGACCATCGGCGACCGCCCCGCCAGCCGCAGAGTTCGCGCACGAACCTTCACATGCCCTGCCCGCGCGCTGGCCACCGGCGAGCGGGCCCGACAGCAAAAGGAGCCGCTGATGCCGACGTCCGCCAAGAGCAATGCTTGTAGACCGTGGGACGACGAACAGGTCGAGCGGTTGAAGGAGCTGATTGCCAGCGGCGCATCGGCGGTGCGCGCGGCAGCCGCCCTGAAGCGCGCACGTTCATCGGTGCAGGTGAAGGCGCGCAAGCTCGGCATGCCATTCATGGCCAGCCGCGACGCCAAGCGCATCCGCAACGCCAAGATCGCCGAAGCCGAAAGCCGCCTCGCGCGCTGACGTTCTGCGGTAAGATCATCCTCGACAATCATCGCACGGTCGTCGGGTCGCGGCAGGCTGTCGCACCCGGCGATCATTTCTGGCGCAGAGCGCGCCATAACTAATTACCTTTGACCAAAGTGCTAATCGGATGAATAACTAACGCGCCAATTTTTTGCGGCGCCGCTGTGGAAAACAGCCCATAATGCACCGGCTAACGCCGCCATCGAATCAAATCTGAAAGGCGCCCGCCAAGCGGGTGAAAGGGTCACACAATGCAATACTGGATCATTGCATTCACGGCCGCGCTGGTCGTGGTCATCGGTTACGCCGCCGGTCCGGTCGGCGCGCTGGTCTCGCTGCTCGCTTTCGCGGGCTCGCTCTATCTGATGTGGGCGCGCAAGCTCGGCTTCGCCGGCGCGTGGACGCGGTTCGCGCTCGACCGGTTCTCGGCACCTTTCTGGAAGGGCGAGAACTGGGAACGCTTCAACGCCATGTTCCACGACGGTGAGAGCGTGGTGAAGGCCGGCACGGTCGCCACCGCGCTGATCGCGCTGTCGCTGATCCTGCCGCCGAGCCAGGTTGCGCTGATCGCCGCCGTGGTCGCCGCTTGGTACGCTTTCGAAGTGTATCGCAGCCACCGTCCGGTGGTTCGCCCGACCACCGCGATCGAAGCCAAGCCGGCCAATGACAGCGTGCTGTACACCCAGGTCCGCAACGAAAGCGCCAAGATCAACTGATCGCCTCTGGCGGATCGTTCGAGCCACTGACGACGCAGGCGGCGGGGATTTCCCCGCCGCTTTTGTTTTGGCCGCTCCCCCTCAGCGAGCATCGGACTAGTGCCGCGCAGCCGCCTTCGAAGGCCGATCTTCCGAAGGCGGCGCTAGTGCGGCGCGGCCCTCCCGCTCACCATCGGCCCACCGACCGGCACGTGCACATTGTTTGTGCAAATTCTGCGCATTGTATGCAATTGGGCGGAACGGAGGCGACCCTCCCAACCCCCATTCATAAAAATACAGCGACATTTCAGACGGTTATGCAGATTTAAGCGTCTGGCACGAAGCTTGCGAACCAGTTCCATCAGCTACTTCCTCGTTGCTTTTGGAGCCGCATATGAAGCGTCGTGATTTCCTCAAGTCCGCTACAGCCCTCGCCGCCGGCGCGATGGTGCCAGCACCGGCGATCTGGTCGGCCGCCAAGGCCGACGCCCGATCGGAAACTCTGCTGGTCGTCTCCGAAAGCGGTCCGAACAATCTCGACATCCACGGCGTCGGCACTAACGTGCCCGGCTACGAGGTGTCGTGGAATTGCTACGACCGGCTGATCACCCACGAAATGAAGGAAGGCCCCGGCGGCGTTCCCTACTACGACAAGGACAAGTTCAAGGGCGAGCTCGCCGACGACATGGTGATCGGCGACATGTCGGCGACCTTCAAGCTGAAGAAGAACGCCACCTTCCAGGACGGCACGCCGGTCACCGCCAAGGACGTGAAGTGGTCGCTCGATCGCTCGGTCAGCGTCGGCGGCTTCCCGACCTTCCAGATGAGCGCCGGCTCGCTGACCAAGCCCGAGCAGTTCGTGGTGGTCGACGACCACACGGTGCGGGTCGACTTCCTCAAGAAGGACCGGCTGACGATCCCGGATCTCGCAGTGATCGTGCCCTGCGTCGTCAACTCCGAGCTGGTGAAGAAGAACGCCACCGAGAAGGACCCGTGGGGTCTCGAATACACCAAGCAGAACACCGCCGGCTCTGGCGCCTATCGGGTGGTGAAGTGGACCGCCGGCACCGAAGTGATCATGGAGCGCAACGACAAGTGGGTCGGCGGCCCGCTGCCGAAGATCAAGCGCGTGATCTGGCGGATGGTGCCGCAGGCCGGCAACCGCCGCGCGCTGCTGGAGCGCGGCGACGCCGACATCTCCTACGAGCTGCCGAACCAGGACTTCGCCGAGATGAAGCGCGACGGCAAGGTCAACGTGGTGTCGCTGCCGATCAGCAACGGCATCCAGTATCTCGGCATGAACGTCACTCAGCCGCCGTTCAACAATCCGAAGGTGCGGGAGGCGGTGGCCTATGCGGTTCCGTATCAGAAGATCATCGACGCGGTGATGTTCGGCCTCGCCAACCCGATGTTCGGCGCGGCCGCCGATAAGCCGACCGAAGTGAAGTGGCCGCAGCCGACCAAGTACAACACCGACATGGCCAAGGCGAAGGCGCTAATGGCCGAGGCCGGCTATGCCAACGGTTTCGACACCACGCTGTCGTTCGACCTCGGCTTCGCCGGCGTCAACGAGCCGATGTGCATCCTGATCCAGGAGAGCCTGGCGCAGATCGGCATCCGCTGCACCATCAACAAGATCCCCGGCGCCAACTGGCGTACCGAGCTCAACAAGAAGGTGATGCCGCTCTACGTCAACATCTTCTCGGGCTGGCTCGATTATCCGGAGTACTTCTTCTACTGGTGCTATCACTCCGGCAAGTCGATCTTCAACACCATGGGCTACGACTCGCCCGAGATGGATAAGCTGATCGATAGCTCCCGCATCGCCGCCGCGATCGGCGACACCGCGACCTACGACCGCGACGTCAAGGGATTCGTCGACCTCGCCTTCACCGACATCCCGCGCGTTCCGCTGTACCAGCCCTACCTCAACGTCGCGATGCAGAAGAACGTCTCCGGCTTCGCCTACTGGTTCCACCGCCGTCTCGACTACCGGACGATGGTGAAGGGCTGAGCGTGACAACAACGCTCCTCTTCTCCCTCTCCCGCTTGCGGGAGAGGGCCGGGGTGAGGACGACGCAGGCACTGTGCCTGGGGACACCCACCCCGACCCCTCCCCGCAAGGGGGAGGGGAGCAGGCCCGCTGATACTTCAGCAATGACTATGTTCGTGAGGCTGTGATCCAATGCTCACCCTGATCGGCAAACGCCTGATGTTCGCGATCCCGAGCCTGATCGGCGTGGTGATCGTCACTTTTCTGCTGACCCGCGCGCTGCCGGGCGATCCGGCGGCGTATTTCGCCGGGCCCGCGGCCAGCAAAGAGGCGATCGAGCAGATCCGGCACAAGCTCGGCCTCGACAAATCGCTGCCCGAACAGTTCGTCCGCTACACTACGGATCTCGCCCGCGGGGATCTCGGCGAGTCGCTGACTACAGGCCAACCCGTCGTCACCGAACTGAGGAACCGCCTGCCCGCCTCCGCCGAACTGACGCTGCTCGGCCTCGCGCTGGCGATCGTGATCGCGATCCCGCTCGGCATCATGGCGGCGACGCGGCCGGGCTCGTGGATCGATCACCTCTGCCGCGTCACCACCACCGCCGGCGTCTCGCTGCCAGTGTTTTTCACCGGCCTGCTGCTGGTCTACGTGTTCTACTTCAAGCTCGGCTGGGCCCCGGCGCCGCTCGGCCGGCTCGACGTATTCTACAGCGCGCCCCCCAATGTGACCGGGTTCTATCTCATCGACAGCCTGATCGCGCGCGACTTCGAGACCTTCCGGTCGGCGCTGAGTCAGCTTCTGCTCCCCGCAGCAACCCTGGCGATCTTCTCGCTGGCACCGATCGCCCGCATGACCCGCGCCTCGATGCTGGCGGTGCTGGCCTCGGACTTCGTCCGCACCGCGCGCGCCAGCGGCCTGTCGCCGCGCAAGGTGACGATGACCTACGCATTCCGCAACGCGATGCTGCCGGTGATCACCACGCTGTCGATGGTGTTCTCGTTCCTGCTCGGCGCCAACGTGCTGGTCGAGAAGGTGTTCGCCTGGCCTGGCATCGGCTCCTACGCGGTCGAAGCGCTGATCGCGTCCGACTTCGCGCCGGTGCAGGGCTTCGTGCTCACCATGGCGGTGATGTACGTGCTGCTCAACCTGTTGATCGACATTCTCTACGGCGTGATCGACCCACGCGTGCGGCTGGAAGGCTAGGAGCATGACCATGACCAGCGTCGCCCCTCCGATCGGCAAAACCTCCGCCAGCGCCAAACCCGCGCGCCGCTCTGCACTGCGGGACACCATCGAGCACACCCGCTACGTGCTCGGTGACAACCGCGTCACCGCCTTCGCGTTCGGCCTGTTGGTGGTGATCGTGTTCGCCGCATTGTTCGGGCCGTACATCGTCCCCTACGATCCGCTCGCCAGCGACACCGCGCAGGCACTCAAAGCCCCGTCGGCCGCGCATTGGTTCGGCACCGATCAGCTCGGCCGCGACATCTTCAGCCGCGTCGTGGTCGCGACACGGCTCGATCTGTTCATCGCCGTCGCCTCGGTGGTGCTGGTGTTCCTGATGGGCGGTCTCGCCGGCGTCGCCGCCGGTTACTTCGGCGGCTGGACCGACCGCATCGTCGGCCGCGTCGCCGACACCATCATGGCGTTTCCGCTGTTCGTGCTGGCGATGGGGATTGTCGCTGCGCTCGGCAACACAGTGCAGAACATCATCATCGCCACCGCGATCGTGAACTTCCCGCTGTATGCCCGCGTCGCCCGTGCCGAGGCCAATGTTCGCCGCGAAGCCGGCTTCGTGATGGCGGCGCGGCTGTCCGGCAACAGCGAGATGCGCATTCTGCTGGCGCACATCCTGCCAAACATCATGCCGATCATGATCGTGCAGATGTCGCTGACGATGGGCTACGCCATCCTCAACGCCGCCGGCCTGTCGTTCATCGGCCTCGGCGTCCGTCCGCCGACCGCCGAGTGGGGCATCATGGTCGCGGAAGGTGCGTCGTTCATGGTCTCCGGCGAATGGTGGATCGCGCTGTTCCCCGGCCTCGCGCTGATGATCGCCGTGTTCTGCTTCAACCTGCTCGGCGACGGCCTGCGCGACATCTTCGACCCGCAGCGGAGGACGTGAGCCATGAACCTGTTGGCCGCTCACCTCGCCCCACAAGCCTCCGCCATGGCCGGACTCGACCCGGCCATCCATCCCGCTTCGCAAAAGCGTCGTTCGAAGACGATGGACCGCCGGGCCTCCGCCGCGCCGAAGGGGCTTCGGCCCCGCAGGCGGGTCAAGCCCGGCGGTGACAACTGGAATGTGGAGATGCCGCGATGACCACCCAGCCCCTGCTCGACGTCCGTGACCTCACGGTCGAATTCATCACCCGCCGCGGCATCGTCAAGGCGGTGCAGCATGTCGATATCAGCGTCGGCAAAGGCGAGACGCTGGCGATCGTCGGCGAGTCCGGGTCCGGCAAGTCGGTCACTTCCTACGCAGTGATGCGGATCCTCGACCGCGCCGGCCGGATCGCCGAAGGTTCGGTGATGTTCGGCGGCATGGATCTGAAGGCCGCCAGCGAGCACGAGATGCGTGACCTGCGCGGCCGCGAGATCTCGATGATCTTCCAGAACCCCCGCGCCGCGCTCAATCCGATCCGCAAGGTCGGCGATCAGATCGAAGACGTGCTGCGCCAGCACGTCCAATCAACCTCGACCGATCGCGGCGAGAAGGCAATCGCGGCGCTGGAGGCGGTGAAGATCGCGCGGCCGCGCGAGCGCTACCACGCCTATCCGTTCCAGCTTTCCGGCGGCATGTGTCAGCGCGTGGTGATCGCGCTGGCGCTCGCCTGCAATCCGCAGCTTCTGATCGCGGACGAGCCGACCACCGGCCTCGACGTCACCACTCAGAAGGCGGTGATGGACCTGATCGTCGAGCTGACCAAGAGCCGCGGGCTGTCGACGATCCTGATCACCCACGACCTCGGTCTAGCCGCCGCCTATTGCGACCGGGTCGTGGTGATGGAGAAAGGCCGCGTGGTCGAAACCGCCTCGGCGGCCGATATCTTCGCCAATCCGCAGCACCCCTACACCAAGAAACTGATGCGCGCGACGCCGCGGCTCGGGGTGAGTCTGCGGGAGCTGCTGACGGAGGGTGAAGGCGACGGGGCTCCGCGTGAAGGCGTCATCGCCGGGCTAGACCCGGCGATCCATCCCACTTCGGGAGAAGCTTCGTCGAAGACGATGGACCCCCGGGTCAAGCCCGGGGGTGACGATGAGGCGAGTGGCTCGCGCGAAGACGCAAACGCTTCGAAGACAGCTGCTCCCCTCCTCCTGGTCGAAAAGCTGGTGAAGGAATATCCGCGCCAGGGTGCGACTGCGACGATGAGCCGGCTGTTCTCGCGCGGACCGGCCCCCGAACCAGACGTGTTTCGCGCGGTCGACGGCATCAGCTTCCAGATCGGCCATGGCGAAAGCGTCGGACTGGTCGGCGAGTCCGGCTGCGGCAAGTCGACCACCTCGATGATGCTGATGCGGCTGCTCGATCAGACCTCGGGCCGCATCGTGTTCGACGGCGAGGAGATCGGCACCATCCTGCCGCAGCGGTTCGCCCGGCTGCCGCTGCGCAAGTCGATCCAGATGGTGTTTCAGGATCCGACCGACAGCCTCAACCCGCGCTTCACCGCGGCGCGCGCGATTGCCGATCCGATCCTGCAACTCGGCGAGATCAAAGGCCGCGATGCGGTGCGCGCCCGCTGCGAGGAACTGGCCGAGCAGGTCGGCCTGCCGCTCGATCTGCTCGATCGGTTTCCACATCAGCTGTCCGGCGGCCAGAAGGCGCGCGTCGGCATCGCGCGTGCCATCGCGCTGCGGCCCAAGCTGGTGATCCTCGACGAGCCGACTGCTGCGCTCGACGTCTCGGTGCAGGCGGTGGTGCTGAACCTGCTGCAGGACCTGAAGCAGACTCTCGGGATGAGCTACCTGTTCGTATCGCACGACCTCAACGTGGTGCGGCTGCTGTGCGACCGCGTCGTCGTGATGCGCGCCGGACGGATCGTCGAGCAGGGAACGTCCGAGCAGGTGCTCGGCAGCCCGAAGCACGGCTACACCCGCGAACTCCTCACCGCGATCCCGCATCCGCCACTGCCGGTGACGTGATGACGCGATGCGCAATTTTCCATGGTCATTCCGGGGCGCGCACAGCGCGAACCCGGAATCCCAAGATGATCAAAAAGAGATTCCGGGTTCGCTCGCTCACGCGAGCGCCCCGGAATGACGACCTGAACTATAGCGCTCGTGAAAGGTACTGACTTTGAACGATCCCCTCGACTCCTACATCGACGCCGTTGCTGCTGCGCTTGGGCTGCCGATCGATCCGGCGTGGAAGCCGGCCGTGCGGGCCAATCTCGAGGTCTCGCTGAAGCTGGCGCGGATGGTCGATGAATTTCCGCTTCCCGACGAGACCGAACCTGCGAGCGTGTTCCGTGCCTGAGATCGATCCCGTAATGTCCACTGACTGGATGACCGCCGCCGAGATCGCCGCAGCCGTAGCGAACCGGAGCACCACTGCGCTCGCCGCCACCGAGGCCGCACTCAGCCGTATTACCAAGGCCGATCCGACCCTCAACGCTTTCACCGATGTCGTCGCCGAGCGGGCCCGCGCACGCGCCCGCGACATTGATGCCGCAATCGCGCGCGGCGAAAGCGTCGGCCCGCTCGCTGGCGTGCCGTTCGCGGTGAAGAACCTGTTCGATGTCGCCGGCCTCGCCACCCGCGCCGGCTCCAAGATCAACCGCGACCGCAGCCCGGCCGCCAGCGACGCGCCGCTGATCAAGCGGCTGGAAGCGGCAGGCGCGGTACTGATCGGCGCGCTCAACATGGGCGAATACGCCTACGACTTCACCGGCGAGAACATCCACGACGGCCCGTCGCGCAATCCGCACGATCCGACCCGGATGACCGGCGGCTCCTCCGGCGGATCGGGCGCGGCGGTGGCCGGCGGCGAGGTGCCACTGGCGCTCGGCTCGGATACCAACGGCTCGATCCGCGTGCCCTCCTCGCTGTGCGGCATCTTCGGACTCAAGCCGACCTATGGGCGGTTGCCGCGCACCGGCTCGTTCCCGTTCGTGGCGAGCTTCGATCACCTTGGCCCGCTGGCACGCAGCGTCGCCGATCTGGCGCTGGCTTACGACGCGATGCAGGGGCCGGACGACGGCGACGCCCCCTGCACCACGCGGGCACCGGAGCCGGTCTCCGGCCTGCTCGCGGGGGGCATCGACGGCCTGCGGATCGCAAAGGCCGGTGGTTACTTCGAGACCAATCTGTTTCCGGAAGCGCAGGAAGCCGTTGGCCGTGTGGTCAAGGCGCTTGGTATCACCCGCTCGGTCGAACTGCCGGAAGCCGCCCGCGCCCGCGCCGCGGCCTACGTGATCAGCACGACCGAAGGCGCCTCGCTGCATCTCGACCGGCTGCGGCAGCAGCCGAATGATTTCGATCCCGCGGTGCGCGACCGGCTGCTCGCCGGCGCGATGGTGCCGGCGCCGCTGGTCGACCGCGCGCAGAAATTCCGGCGCTGGTACCGCGCCCGCGTGCTCGAATTGTTCGAGCAGGTCGACGTCATCATCGCTCCAGCAACGCCTTGCGTGGCGCCCAAGCTCGGACAGGTCACCTTCACGCTCGACGGAGTCGAACTGCCGGTGCGTGCCAACGTCGGCATCCACACTCAACCGATCTCGTTCATCGGCCTGCCGGTGGTAGCCGCCCCAATCCCGCTCGAGCCGCTGCCGATCGGGGTGCAGATCATCGCCGCGCCGTGGCGCGAGGACATCGCGCTGCGCGTCGCCGCAGCGCTGGAGCGCGCCGGCGTCGCCCGCGCGCCGCGACCGAAGGATTTCTGACCATGGATATCGATCTGCCCGACGTTGTCGCCGAAGTCGGCGATGCCTTCGCCCGCTACGAGGCCGCACTCGTCGGCAACGACGTCGCCACGCTCAACGAGCTGTTTCACGACGATCCGCGCACGCTGCGCTATGGCGGCGGCGAAAACCTCTATGGCTACGACGAGATTAAAGCGTTCCGCGGCGCTCGCTCGCCGGTCGGACTGATGCGCACCACCGCGCGGACGATTATCACGGCTTATGGCCGTGACACCGCGGTCGCATCGACCTTGTTCTACCGCGACAACGCGCCCGGCAAGGTCGGACGTCAGATGCAGACCTGGGTACGGTTTGCCGAAGGCTGGCGCATCGTCGCGGCTCATGTCAGCATGATCGACGAACCGCGGGCGTCGCCATGAGCTTCGATGATGCGCAGGCTTCACGCCGAACCAGGCCGCCTCTCGCGCCGCCGGGAGTAATCAATCCGGACGCGCGGATCGTGCGGTCCGCTCCCCCTCCAATCAAGATCACCCGCGCCGAGGAGCTGCGGCGCCAACTTGCCGACGAGATCGTGCGCGGCACGCTACGACCCGGCGCGGCGCTCGACGAAACCGACATCGCGCAACGCTTCAAGGTCTCTCGCACGCCGGTGCGCGAGGCGCTAGGCCAGCTCGTCGCCAGCGGCCTCGTCGAGTCGCGGCCGCATCACGGCGCGGTAGTGGCGCAGCCGTCGTTCGAACGGCTGACCGGCATGTTCGAAGCGATGTCCGAACTCGAAGCAATGTGCGCGAGCTTTGCAGCCGAGCGGATGACGCCGCTGGAGCGCCGGACGCTGGAGACCATTCACGAGGAACTGCGAATGCTCAGCTCGCAGGGCAATCCGGAACGCTTCCACGACGTCAACGAGCACTTCCACAACGCGATCTATGCCGGCGCGCATAACGACTACATCGCCGAGATCACCCTGGCGACGCGGGTGCGGGTGCAACCGTTCCGCCGCGCCCAATTCCGCAATCTCGGCCGGCTGGCGAAATCCCACGCAGAGCACGATCGCGTGGTGATCGCGATCCTGCGCGGCGACCGCGACGGTGCTGCCAAGGCCATGCGCCATCACATCGATCTGGTGCGCGACGAATACGAAATCTACGCGGTGTCGGTATGAGCAAGTTTGAAACGATCAGTGAAATCGTCGCCGCGCATCGCGCCGGCACCACTACCCCGGCGCAGACGATCGCACGCTGCTATCAGCGCATCCGTGCCTATGCGGACCCGGCGCTGTTCATCGCCCTGCGGGAAGAGGCGGACGCGATCGCCGAAGCGGTTGCGCTGGCGGCGCGCGATCCATCGCTGCCGCTGTACGGCGTGCCGGTCGCGGTGAAGGACAATATCGACGTCGCCGGCCTGCCGACCACCGCCGCCTGCCCGGCATTTGCGTATCAGCCAGCCCGCGACGCCACCGCGGTCGCCAAGCTGCGCGCCGCCGGTGCGATCGTGATCGGCAAGACCAATCTCGATCAGTTCGCCACCGGCCTGGTCGGTGTGCGGTCGCCCTATGGCGTGCCGCGCAACGCGATGCGCAGCGATCTCGTGCCCGGCGGATCGAGCTCCGGTTCGGCCGTCGCGGTCGGTGCCGGTCTGGTGCCGCTGTCGCTCGGTACCGATACGGCGGGCTCCGGCCGAGTGCCGGCGATGCTCAACAACATCGTCGGGCTGAAGCCGAGCCTCGGAATGATCTCGACCACGGGTGTCGTGCCGGCCTGCCGCACGCTCGACTGCGTCTCGGTGTTCGCGTTGACTACCGATGACGCGATCACCGCCCTGCGGGTGATGACGGCGCCGGACGCTGAAGATCCGTTCTCGCGCGAGCGGCCGGTGGCGGCAGTGACGGCGATGCCGCCGCGGGTCCGACTCGGCATACCGCAGAAAGGCCAGTTGCAGTTCTTCGGCGATGACCTCGCGGCAGGGGGATACGAGGAGGCGCTGGAGCGCTGGCGGCGGCTCGGCGCGGAGCTGATTGAGATCGACGTCGAGCCGCTCTACGAGACGGCCCGGCTGCTCTACGAAGGGCCATGGGTGGCTGAGCGCTATCTGACCATTCGGGAGCTGCTCGAAACCCAGCCGGACGCGGTGCATCCGGTGACACGGCAGATCACGCTCGCCGGCGCCAAGCTGTCAGCCGCCGACACCTTCGCGGCGCTCTACCGGCTGCAGGCACTGCGCAAGATCACCGAGCGCAGCTTCGCCGGCATCGACGCGCTGGTGCTGCCGACCGCGCCAACCGCCTACACAGTCGACCAGGTGCTGGCCGATCCGATCACGCTGAACAGCCGGCTCGGCACCTACACCAATTTCGTCAATTTGCTCGACCTCTGCGGCCTCGCGCTGCCGGCGTCGATCCGCAGCGACGGCATTCCGTTCGGCATCACCCTGCTGGCGCCTGCCGGGCGCGATGCCGAACTTGCCAGTCTCGGCCGTGTCTTCCATGCAGACACCGCGCTGCCGATCGGCGCCAGCAGCCACTCCCAGCCACCGCTAGCCAAAGTCACAGGTGGTGATGCGCCCGAGGAGATCGCAATCGCGGTGGTCGGAGCGCATCTGTCCGGCATGCCGCTGAACCGGGAACTGACCGCACTCGGCGGCCGGCTGCTGTCGGCCACCGCCACGGCACCGGACTACAAACTCTATGCGCTGAAAGGCACCGTGCCGCCGAAGCCTGGCCTGCTGCGCGTGGCGCCCGGTGGTGGTTCTGCGATCGCTGTGGAAGTGTGGGCGCTGTCGCCGGGCGCATTTGGCGCGTTCGTTGCGGCAATCCCATCGCCGCTGTCGATCGGCACGCTGACGCTCGCCGACGGCACCGCGGTGAAGGGCTTCCTCACCGAGCCGGCGGCGATCGAAGGCGCCCGCGATATCTCGCATTTCGGTGGCTGGCGCGCCTACATGGCGGATCTGGCGGCGACCGGCTGAACGGTCTCCGCCATCAGCGGAAGAACACTTCCTGATTACGGCGCTCGAGCTCGGTCGAATAGGTCCGCAGCACGTGCGCCTCGCTGACGGTGCCGATCGCGCGGCGATCCTCGGCGTTGTCGATCACCACCAGCACGTCGGCCTCGGTGCGATCGAACGCTGCGAGAATGTCGCGAACCGTCACTTGCGGTAGCAGGAACTGATCGCGCTGCTGCGCCAGGGTCTCCAGCAACGCCTCTCCCGGATCGGCAACGCCGTGCAGTTCGGCCGAGTTGACGATGCCGGTGTAGCTGCCGTCGACGTGCCGCAACACGATCTGCTTGACGCGGCCGGGCGGGAACAGCTTCTGCGCCTCGACGATCGGCAGGTCGGCCGGCGCGGTCGGGAAATCCGTCCGCATCAGCGTGGCGGCGCTGATCTGCTTGACCCAGCCGATGTCCTGTGGCCCGCGGATGGTCTCGCCGCGCAGATGGAAGCGCCAGGTGGCGAAGCTGTAGCCGAACAGCTCGCGCACGATCAGCGCGCTCATCGACGCCGCCACCACCGCGCCGATCGTCACCCAGAAGTCGCCGGTCAGTTCGAGCGCCAGACAGATCATGCTGAACGGCGCGCCGATCACGCCGGTGCCGAGCGCCACCATGCCGGCCACCGCAGCCGTGCCGGGCTGCAGCGCGATGTCCGGGAAGTACGGCGTGAGCACCGTGCTGTAGAGTTGGCCAATCAGCGAGCCGAGCATCAGCGAGGCGAAGAACAGGCCACCGCGGAAGCCGGCGCCGAGCGAAATCGCCGACGCCAGCGTCTTCAGGATCAGTGTCGTCAACAGCATCAGCCAGGTCGGGTTGGTGATCAGCAACAGCTGCATCGCGCCATGGCCCGAGCCGAGCACGGTCGGGCTGAGTAGCGCCAGCCCGCTGAGCAGCAGTGCGCCGATCACCAGCCGCAGCGCGCCGCGCCAGATGCTGATGCGCTGAAACACCCGCTCCGAGAACGCCACCGCCAGCATCACCAGGATGCTGAAGAATGCGCACAGCACGCCGAGCAACATGGTCTGGCCGATCATCTCGACCGAGGCCGGCGTCGGCACGCCGGGGATCTGCAGGAACGACGGGTGCACCAGATTGCGCATCACCAGCCACGACGACACCGCGCTGGCGATCACCGGCACCAGGCTCGCCGACGTATAGGCCCCGAGCACGACCTCGAAAGCGAAGAACGCACCGGCGAGCGGCGCGGTGAACGCCGCACTGATCGCGCCGGCGGCGCCGCAAGCCACCAGCAGCCGCATGTCGGCGCGCCGGGCGGCGAGCCGCTGGCCGATCTGCGAGCTGAACGCGGCGCAGATCTGAGTGTAGCCCGCTTCCAGGCCGACCGAAGCGCCACAGCCATTCGACAGCAGCGTTTGCAGCGAGATCAGCAGGCTGCCGCGCATCGACACCCGTCCGCCATACAGCGCGTTGGCTTCGATCGCGTCGGCGAGCCGGCCCTTGAACCGGCCAGCGTAAAACAGGCCGATGAGGGTCAAGATAATGGCGCCGCCGAGCGGCACCAACAGGGTGCGCTGCCAGGAGATCACGCCGTTGGCGCTGAGCCGTGTATCGAATGGGATATTGAACAGCACCGCATGCGCGAATTCGCTCAGGCGCCAGATGATCGCCACTAACAGGCCCGACAACAGCCCGATTACCACCGCGACCAACACCAGACCGATTTCCCGGTTGCGCACGAAATTGCGCACCACGGCAGGCAGTCGCCACGGAGCGGACGCCGCCGGCGCCGCGGAGGTGGGGCCTGCAACAGCGGGCGTATCCGGGCGCGAGACCACGCTCATCGGGCGGCCCTGCCGGCAAGGACGGTCATCGACATGAAGCGAGGCACATGGCTGCGGGCGATCCTCGGGAAAATACAAGCCCGTGCCGGCTCGGACGCCGCACGAACTCGGCTGATTGGCGCCAGCTTCTACCGGCTGATCAGACGGATCGCCAGTGCAGAGCTGGCAACCAATTAAGGCAGCATCGTCGGGCTCGATTTTCGTCGTTTTGGCTGTATGGTCCGAGGGTTGTCTGGGAGGAACAGGATGACTGGCAGAGCGGTGGTCGGCGTGATCGGCAACGCCCATCTCGTCGATAATCGGTTTGCCGTCCAGCATGTGGGCGAGCGCAACCTGCGCGCGGTGGCCGAGGTGGCCGGTGCGCTGCCGCTGATGTTCGGCGGCTCGTCCGAGTTCGCCCAGATCGAGGACCTGCTCGCGGTGGTCGACGGCATCCTGCTGACCGGCGGCCGGGCCAATGTGCATCCGACCTACTTCAAGACCGAGCCCAATCCCCGCCACGAGCCCTACGACCAGCCGCGCGACGAGCTGGCGCTGGCGCTGGTGCGCACCTGTGTCGAGCGCGGGGTGCCGCTGTTCGGGATCTGCCGCGGCTTTCAAGAGATGAACGTCGCCTATGGCGGCTCGCTGCATCCGGAGATCCGCGAGCTGCCGGGACGGATGAACCACCGGATGCCGCGGCTGGAGAACGGCGAGATCCATCCCGATCCGACCGTGGTGTTCGCCGATCGCCACGACGTGCAGCTCACGTCAGGCGGCGTGTTCGCGCGGCTGTTCGGCCGCGATCTGATCCGGGTGAATTCGCTGCACGGCCAGGGCATTCTCCAGCCCGGCCCGCGCATTGTGATCGAAGGCGTCGCCGAAGACGGCACCATCGAGGCGATCCGCATCGCCGAGGCGCCGGGCTTCGCACTCGGCGTGCAGTGGCACGCCGAATATGATCCGCAGGTCAATCCGATCAACCGCGCGCTGTTTCTCGCCTTCGGCGAAGCGGTCGCCGCGTATCGTACGGCGCGGCAGCGGCCCGCAGTGCTGCGGCGGTCAGGCTGAGGCACAGCACCATTGCTACATGCAATGCGTCCGTGCCCTGAAGATATCGTTGCCTTGAGAGCGGTCGCGGGCAGTTCTGCGTTCATCAACACAGAACTGCCCAGCCGTAAGTCAGCCGCTTAGTTCGACTTACCGAACCGGCGCTTCACATCGCGCACCGCGCCGTTGGCGGCGCTGGTGGTCAGCATCGCGTAGGCCTGCAGCGCCGCCGAGACGTTGCGCTTGCGGTCCTTCGGCGTCCACGCTGCTTCGCCGCGCGCGCGCTCTTCCTCGCCGCGCTTGGCGAGTTCGGCCTCGGAGACGTCGAGGCTGATGGTGCGGTTCGGGATGTCGATCGAGATCCGGTCGCCGTCGCGCACCAGACCGATCAGGCCGCCTTCCGCCGCTTCCGGCGAGACGTGGCCGATCGAAAGGCCCGAGGTGCCGCCGGAGAACCGGCCGTCGGTGATCAGCGCACAGGCTTTGCCGAGGCCCTTCGACTTCAAGTAGCTGGTCGGATACAGCATCTCCTGCATGCCCGGACCACCGCGCGGACCTTCGTAGCGGATCACCACGACGTCGCCGGCGACGATCTTATTGGTCAGGATCGCCGACACCGCGTCGTCCTGGCTCTCGAACACCTTCACCGGGCCGGAGAAGGTCAGGATCGAGGCGTCGACGCCGGCGGTCTTCACGATGCAGCCGTCCTGCGCGATGTTGCCGTACAGCACGGCGAGACCGCCGTCCTTGCTGAACGCATGCGCGGCGTCGCGGATCACGCCCTTCTCACGGTCGAGATCGAGCTCGTCGTAGCGACGGTCCTGGCTGAACGCGGTCTGCGACGGCACGCCGCCCGGGGCCGCTCGGAAGAAGGTGCGGACGCTCTCGCTGTTGCTCTGGCGGATGTCCCACCGCGCCAGGGCTGCGCCGAGCGTTTCGGAATGCACGGTGCCGCAGGAGGTATCGAGCAGGCCGGCACGATCGAGCTCACCGAGGATCGCCATGATGCCGCCGGCGCGATGCACGTCTTCCATGTGCACGTCCGACACCGACGGCGCGATCTTGCTGAGGCACGGCACCCGGCGCGACAGCCGGTCGATATCCTTCATCGAGAAATCGAGTTCGGCCTCGCGCGCGGCAGCGAGCAGATGCAGCACGGTGTTGGTCGAGCCGCCCATCGCGATGTCGAGCGTCATCGCGTTCTCGAACGCCTTGAAGTTCGCGATATTGCGCGGCAGCACCGAAGCGTCGTCGCGCTCGTAGTAACGCCGCGCCAGATCGACGATGGTGTGGCCGGCCTCGACGAACAGCCGCTTGCGGTCGGCGTGGGTGGCGAGCACCGAGCCGTTGCCGGGCAGCGACAGGCCGAGCGCTTCGGTGAGGCAGTTCATCGAGTTGGCGGTGAACATGCCCGAGCACGAGCCGCAGGTCGGGCACGCCGAGCGCTCCATGGTCTGCACGTCTTCGTCGCTCATCGCGCTGTCGGCGGCCGCCACCATCGCGTCGATCAGATCGACCGCGTGGGTCTTGCCCTTCAGCACCACCTTGCCGGCTTCCATCGGACCACCGGAGACGAACACCGCCGGAATGTTCAGCCGCATCGCCGCCATCAGCATGCCGGGCGTGATCTTGTCACAGTTGGAGATGCACACCATCGCGTCGGCGCAATGCGCATTGACCATGTACTCGACGCTGTCAGCGATCAATTCCCGCGACGGCAGCGAATACAGCATGCCGTCGTGGCCCATCGCGATGCCGTCGTCGACCGCGATGGTGTTGAACTCCTTGGCGACGCCGCCGGCCGCTTCGATCTCACGCGCGACGAGCTGGCCGAGGTCCTTGAGATGGACGTGGCCGGGCACGAACTGGGTGAACGAATTGACCACCGCGATGATCGGCTTGCCGAAATCGGAATCCTTCATACCGGTGGCGCGCCACAGGCCGCGCGCGCCGGCCATATTGCGGCCGTGGGTCGTCGTTCTCGAGCGATAAGCAGGCATTGAACTGTTCCGTGAAAATGTCCGTCGCCGGAAAGGCGCGCCGGCGGCCGAAAACAGGCTTCAGTGAGAGGCGCGCCGAAGCAAAGCGACCATCAACAAGCCTTACTGCAGAACCAACGGCCTCTCAATGGTCGCCGGGGCGCGCAGCCCAATGCGAGCGGCACGAAAGCGACGCCGATCGCAGGCTAGCTTCAAGCCGCCACCGCCTGCGCACGATCAATTGAACGGCGTCCGTCCAAGCCGAACCGCGGCCGCTTGCCGCCCCATATGTAATGTTATAACGTTGCATTCACAACCCTACAGTACCTGCAACGAAGGCTTTCCTCGTCATGGATCACCCCCTGCTCCCGGTCACCGTGCTGTCCGGCTTTCTCGGTGCCGGCAAAACCACCCTGCTCAACCGGATGCTGGCCAATCGCGAGGGGCGACGGCTGGCGGTGATCGTCAACGACATGAGCGAGGTGAACATCGACGCCGAGCTGGTGCGGCAGGATGGCGGGCTGACGCGATCGGAGGAAACGCTGGTCGAGATGACCAACGGCTGCATCTGCTGCACACTGCGCGAGGACCTTCTGCAGGAAGTGCGCAAGCTCGCCGAAAGCGGCCGGTTCGACGGTCTGGTGATCGAATCAACAGGGATCGCCGAGCCGCTGCCGATCGCCGCGACGTTCGAATTCCGCGACGAGAACGGCGCCAGCCTGTCGGACATCGCGCGGCTGGACACGATGGTGACGGTGGTCGATACCGCAAGCCTATTGGCGAACTACTCCAGCCAGGAATTCCTGCGCGACCGCGGCGAAGTCGCCGGCGCGGACGACGAGCGCACGCTGGTCGACCTGCTGGTCGAGCAGATCGAATTCGCCGACGTCATCGTGCTCAACAAGGTCTCTGCGACCTCACCGAGCCGGCGCGAAACTGCGCGATCGATTGTGCGGGCGCTGAACTCGGATGCCAAGATCATTGAGGCCGATTTCGGCGAGGTGCCGCTGTCGTCGGTGCTGCATACCGGGCTGTTCGATTTCGAGCGCGCGCATCAGCATCCGCTATGGTTCAAGGAGCTGAACGGCTTCGCCGACCACGTGCCGGAGACCGAGGAATACGGTATCCGCTCGGTCGTTTACCGCGCGCGGCGGCCGTTTCATCCGCTGCGGTTTCAGTCGTTCTGCAACCGGAGCTGGCCTGGCGTGATCCGCGCCAAGGGCTTCTTCTGGCTGGCGACACGACCGCAGCATGTCGGCGAAATCGCACAAGCCGGCGCGATGGTGCGGACTTCCAAGCGTGGGTTGTGGTGGTCGGCGGTGCCGAAGACGCATTGGCCGGACAGCAACGACTGGCACGAGGCGATGAAGCCGTACTTCGATCCGGTGTGGGGCGACCGCCGCCAGGAAATCGTGTTCATCGGCACTGCCGAGATGGACGAGACAGCGCTGCGTCGCCAGCTCGATCTGTGTCTCGTCGGCGAGGATGCGGAGTTCACGCCGGATGCGTGGCGGCAGTTGCCCGATCCGTTTCCGAGTTGGGCGCCGGCACAGAACTGATGACGAACCTCCCGTCACGCCAAGCTTGATCCGGTCGTGCGCTCTGGCACATTTGGATCAAGCGCCGCGATGCGTTCGCGGCAAAGCCTCGGCGTTGGGGGATACCGTGCATCGAACAATCGCTCCGTCCGCAGCAGCCGTTGTGGCTGCGCTGATGACGTACTGCCCGCCAGTGCGAGCCAATGATACCACCGCAGCCCTGACGACCGGCGGGCTCGAATTCCGCACCAATGCCGATATCGAGATGCTGTCGGAGGATCTGTCGATTTCGCGTGAGCGGATCGACGTGCGCTACCGCTTCCTCAATCGTTCCGGTACCGATCAGTACGTCACTGTAGCGTTTCCGATGCCGGAGATCGACTATTCGGACGCCAACAACATCGAAGTGCCGAACAACGAAGCCGACAACTTCCTGAACTTCCACACCAAGGTCGATGGCCGAGACGTTGCGGCTCAGCTCGAACAGAAGGCGCTGGTCGGCAAGACCGACGTCACCGCCCGGCTGCAAGCACTCGGCGTGCCGCTGCAGCCGCGAGCGAAAGCGACGCAGACCGCACTCGAAGCGCTGCCGGCGCAGGCGCAGCAGCAACTGCTCAAGGACGAGATCGTACGGCCCGACGATTTCGACGCCGGCAAAGGCATGGAACATCACCTCGCCCCGAACTGGCGGCTGCGGGCGACCTATTGCTGGGATCAGACCTTCCCGGCCGGCCGCGAGCTGGTGGTCGAGCACAGCTACACCCCGAGCGTAGGCGGCAGCGTGCAGACCGGCATCACGGGCCCATATGCGACGGCAGAGGAGCGCGCCAACTACACGCGCAAGTTCTGCGCCGAGCCTTCGTTCGTCCAGGCGGTCGCAGCGATGACGCGCAAGAACGGCAACCAGCCGCTGCCGGAGCAGCGCGTCTCCTATGTCCTGACCACCGGCGCCAATTGGGCCAAGCCAATCGGCGATTTCCATCTAACGATCGACAAAGGCAAGCCGAACTCGCTGGTCAGCTTCTGCGAGACCGGCGTGGTCAAAACCGGCCCCACCCGGTTTGAAGTGCGCAAGACCAGCTTCAAGCCGAGCCGCGACCTCGACATTCTGATCATCGACGCCCCGCAATAGCGGCCGCGAACCTCCCACTGCTGATCGGCTGGAACTTCCATCCGGCGCCGTACTTGACCCGCGGTTTCCGCAAAGGCGGCGAGCGATCCGGCTTGCGCCTTTGCGGCCAAGGACCGTCGATGGCGTCAGCGCAGCACCACCCAGCCTCCACCTCGTCGCACCGGGCCGACGATCCGCAGGACAATCACGCGGCGATCACCGAGCGCGAGGTCGAGGACGTCGAGTCGCGATCGAGCCCGCGCACGCCGGTGATCTACGAGATCGTCCGCCGCCTCGGCGAGGAGGAAATGACGCGGCCGGTGGTGTCGCTGTGGTGGTCGGGGCTCGCCGCCGGCCTGTCGATCAGCTTCTCGCTGCTCGCGCAGGCAGTGCTGCAACAGCATCTCGAGCCGACCGGCTGGCGGCCGCTGGTCACCAGCTTCGGCTATTCGATCGGCTTTCTGATGGTGGTGCTGGCACGTCAGCAGCTGTTCACCGAGAACACCATCACGGTGGTGCTGCCGGTGATGGCGAACTGGTCGCTGCGTAATTTCGGCTGCGCAGCCCGGCTATGGGCCGTGGTGCTGCTGGCGAATTTCGCCGGCACGCTATTCGCCGCAGCATTCTGCAGCTTCACGCCGGCGATTACGCCGGAGCTGAAGCACGAGATGCTGGAGATCAGCCGCCACGTCGTCGAATACGGCTGGTTCGCCGCGATGATGAAGGCGATCGCCGCCGGCTTCCTGATCGCCGCGATGGTGTGGCTGCTGCCGAGCGCGGAAGGCAGTCAGGTCTGGATCATCGTGGTGATGACCTGGTTGATCTCGGCCGGCGGCTTCATGCACATCGTCGCCGGCAGCATGGAGGCGTTCATGCTGATGCTGGACGGCTCGGTCAGCATCGCCCAGGTGTTCGGCGGATTCGGCGTACCGGTGCTGATCGGCAACGTCATCGGCGGCACCGCGCTGTTCGCGTTGCTGACCTATGCGCAGGTGATGAAGGAGATGGAGTGAGCGGCGGCCGCCGGTCACCCCATCAGGTTGCGGTAGATGCCCGGGAGCGCTGCGGGCAGCCGACCGATATGTCCGACGATGGCATAACCGGCGCGGCCGAACAGCGTCGGGAAGTACGACTGCGCATCGACATCGATGGTGACGCCGAACACTGCAATGCCGCTGCGGCGCGCTTCCTGCACCGCCCTGCGGCTGTCCTCGAGCGCGAACCGGCCCTCGTAGTGGTCGACGTCGTTGGGCTTGCCGTCGGTCAGCACCAGCAGCAGCTTCTTGCGCTGCGGCTGTTTGGCCAGCTCCGCGCTGGCATGGCGCAGCGCAGCGCCGATCCGGGTGTAGTAGCCGGGCTTCAGCGCCGCGATCCTCCGCTCGACCAGCGGGCTCATGCTCTCAGCAAAGGCCTTCACCGTCTCCACCCGCACCCAATCCCGGCGCCGCGACGTGAACGTCAGGATGCTGTGCTGATCGCCGCAGGCTTCGATGCCGTGGGACAGCACCGTCAAAGCTTCTTTCTCGACGTCGAGCACGCGGCGATTGTCGATCCAGGCATCGGTCGACAGCGAAACGTCCACCAGTAGCGTCACGGCCAGGTCGCGCGCCTGCGACCGGGCTGCGAGATGGAAACGATCGAAGCCGCTATCGCCTGCGGCAATCTCGCAGCGCGAGCGCACCAGCGCGTCGAGATCGAGATCATGACCGTCGGCTTGCGCCCGCAGCACCTCGTGCCGCGGCCGCAACGCCTCGAACTGACGCCGCACCCGTTTGACCAGCGCCCGCGTCGCCTCACCGCATTGCCACGCCTCGCCCTGCTCCGGCGCCTGCTGCGCCAGCACCCGGCAATGATCCGCAAGATAGGCGCCGCGCTTATAGTCCCATTCCGGATACAGCTTGCCGGCGGTGAGCCGGCTGTGCTCGATCGCCTGCGGCGGCAGATCGAGATCGAAACGGAATTTGCTCGCGGGCTTCTTGGTCGATTTGCCGATGGTGATCTCGTCGAGATCGTCGGCCGCCTTGTCGGCGTGGTCGTCGTCGTCCTCGTCGGTCGGGCGATCGACATTGACCATCTCGGCCATCGCCAGGATCTTCTCGAACCGGTTGAGCGCCAGCGGATCGCGCTTCGGCCCGTCGTCCGCCTTGCGCTTTGCCGCCTTGCGTCGCGGCTCCGAACATGGCTTGGACGCCGCCTCGTCGGTGTCGTCGGGATCGCGGACCGGAGCCTCGACATCGCGAGTCCAGACTTCACCCCACAACGGGCACGGCAGGAACGGCTGATAGCCCGGTGGCGACCCAACCGAGATCTCGCCGTCGGTCACGATCATCCGCCACAGTTCGGGGTCCGGCGTCATGTTCGCACCGAGCAGCACCTGGATCGCGGTTTCGAGATCGCTCTCCGTCCGCGGCAACGCCCGGCGTGGCCGCGCTGCAGCCGTTGCTGCCGCAAGTTGATGGTAGGAGGCGCGGAAACCGGGATAGGCGGCCAGCACCCGTTGCGTCGTCGCGTATGCCCGTCGCAGCAGCAGAACGTCGCGCCGCAGCGGATCGGCTTCGTGTACGCTGCCGGTCGGCGCCACTGCGAACCAGGCCGCCAGCCAGCGATACAGCGCGCGATTCAGCGCGACATCGGCGAACAGCGCAATCCGGTCGGGCAAGAAGAGCGTGGCGTCGTCGCGGCCAGGCTGCATCAGCCGCTCCTCGCCGAGCCCGATGCGCTGCCGCCAGCCGAGCCGGTGCCCCGAGGTGCGGGCGCTGCTACCGGCAAGCTGCACCGCGGTCTCTCCCCCGAGCCCGCGATACATCACGCCGAGCGCGGCGCGGCAGTCGCTTAGCGTTGCCGCGTGCTCTGGATGCTCCGGATAGCTCGCCGCACGCCCCACCAGCCGATGCCAGGCGCGACCGACGGTTTCTTCGAGTTCGAGGAAGTCGAGCATGGTGATGGTCCACAACGTCCCGGGTCCGTCATTCCGGGGCGCGAGCGCAGCTCGCGAACTCGGAATCCCGAAGTTGTTATCGAAAGAGATTCAGGGTTCGCCGCTACGCGGCGCCCCGGAATGACCGTGTCGAGGCGATCACGTCACCCCATCACCGCGCTGGCGACTTCGATCAGGGCGGCCTTCACGTCGGTATCGTCGGTCAACGGCTCGATCAGACCGGCGAGGACGGCGTCTCGCACCGAGAGGCCTTCGCTGATCAGGCTGGCGCAATACACTAACAGCCGGGTCGAGACGCCTTCTTCGAGGTCGTGGCCCTTGAGCTTGCGCAGCCGGCCGGCGAGTGCGACCAGCGGCGCGACGCGCTCGCTCGGCAGGCCGCTCTCGGCCGCCACCACCGCGACCTCCTGTTCGGGCGCGAGGAATCCGAATTCGATGGCGGCGAAACGCTGCCGGGTCGACGGCTTCAGCGCCTTGAGCAGGCTCTGATAGCCGGGGTTGTAGGACACCACGAGCATGAAATGCGGCGGCGCCTGCAGTTCCTCGCCGGTGCGCTCCAGCGGGAGCACGCGGCGATCATCCGCGAGCGGATGCAGCACCACCGCGACGTCCTTGCGGGCCTCGACCACTTCGTCGAGATAACAGATGCCGCCTTCCCGCACCGCGCGGGTCAGCGGACCATCAACCCACACCGTCTCGCCGCCCTTCAGCAGGTAGCGGCCGGTGAGATCCGCCGCGGTGAGGTCGTCGTGGCAGGACACCGTGAACAGCGGCAGGCCGAGCCGCGCCGCCATATGCGCGACGAAGCGCGTCTTACCGCAGCCGGTCGGCCCCTTCAGCAGCAGCGGCACCCGTCGCTTCCAGGCGTGTTCGAACAGCGCGCATTCGTTGCCGGCTGGCGTATAGGGCGGCGGAGCGGGCAGCGTCGCATCAATGGCGTGCAGAGCGGGCTTCATGGCGATCTCCGTGAATGGAAAGAGGCGGCCACGGATTCCCATGGCCGCCAGGGGGCCTATTCGGCCGGTTGCAGGGCGCCTGTCAGCGTGGCCTGCTTGGTGCGTCCGGCGACGAGGATCGCCCAGACGAACATCAGCGCGGAGATCAGCACGGCGACGCCGGAGCCGAGCCGCACCCAGTAGAACAGTGCGATCTGGTCCTGCACCTCCATGTAGCCCTGGCCGAGCACGCGCTGCAGATGCACCTGGATGATGCCGGCGAAAGTGAGCGCGAAGGTCATCACGCTCATCGCCGTGCACATCAGCCAGAAGCTGGCGATCGACAGCGCCTGGTTGTACGGCGCACGGCCGCGGAGCTGCGGGATCGCGTAGGTCATCATCGCCAGGTTCAGCATCACATAGGCGCCGAAAAAGGCGAGATGGCCGTGCGCCGCGGTGACCTGGGTGCCGTGGGTGTAGTAGTTCACGCTGGACAGCGTGTGCAGGAAGCCCCAGACGCCGGCGCCGAAGAACGCCATCACCGAACAGCCCACCGACCACAGCAGCGCGGCGCGGTTCTCATGCTTGCGGCCGGCCTTCCAGGTCATCTGCACGGTGAACACCACCATGGTGAAGAACGGCGCGACCTCCAGGGTCGAAAACAGCGAGCCGATCCACTGCCAGTAGCCCGGCGCACCGATCCAGTAATAGTGGTGGCCGGTGCCGAGGATGCCGGAGAACAGCGCGAGGCCGATGATGACGTAGAGCCACTTCTCCACCACTTCGCGATCGATGCCGTTGAGCTTGATCATCAGAAACGCCAGCACCGACGCCATGATCAATTCCCACACGCCCTCGACCCAGAGGTGCACGACGTACCACCAGTACATCTTGTCGAGCGCGAGGTTGGCTGGGTTGTAGAACGCGAACAGGAAGAAGATCGCCACGCCCCACAGCCCGAACAGCAGGATGTTGGTGATGGTGGTCTTGCGCCCTTTCAGCACCGTCATGGTGATGTTGAACAGGAAGATAAGGCAGACCACGACGATGCCGACCTTGATCACGAATGGCTGCTCGAGGAATTCCCGCCCTTCATGATAGTGGAACAGATAGCCAACCACCGCGGCGCCGGCGGCGCCGAAGAACAGCCAGAATTGCACTTTCGCCAGCAGCGGGCTGAACAGCTCGTTCTCGGCCTCTTCGGGCACCAGATAATAGGCACAGCCCATGAAGCCCATCAGCAGCCAGACGATCAGCGCGTTGGTGTGGATCATCCGGACGATGTTGAAGGGCAGCAGCTCCGACAGCGTGTTCGGCAGCACATAGATGGTGCCGGCGAGCACGCCGAACGACACCTGGGCGAGGAACAACGTCAACGCGCCGTAGAAATACAGCAACGCGACCTTTTGGGTTTGATATTTCATCACGAGGTCTTTCTGATGCGGATGCGTGAAGGTCGGATCAACCGGCGTCGTTCGGCGGCCAGTGCTGGGTCTTGATCTTGCTGGTCCATTCCAGGAAATCGGCGAGGTCACCCACCTCCTGATCGGTCAAATGGAACTGCGGCATCTGCCGCCGTCCCTGGACGCCGGACGGCTGCGACGCCATCCAGGATTTCAGCATCTCGCGGGCCTGAGCCGGATCCTTGTCGCCGCCCCAGCGCACCCAGACGTTGCTGAGTTCAGGAGCGAAATACGCACCCTCGCCGAGCAGGGTGTGACAGTTGATGCAGGAGTTCTTTTCCCAAACATGCTTGCCGCGGGCCACCGAGGGGGTCAGCGTCCCGGTGTCGGTCGACTTGGTCGCGATGTAATAATGGCTGTGGGCGGTGAGCCCGATGAAGATCGCGAAGAAGAAGGCCGAGCCGCCGAAGAACACATTGCGCGCGGCAGACTTGGTGAGGCGTTCAGCCATCACGTGATTCCTTTTCGATGTGGGGGAGGCGAAGGTGCGGCGCTGCAGCTTCGTCCGCGACACTAATCGACCGGGCCGCCGCAACTTTGTGCTGGCTCAAGGTTCGGAACGATTAGCGCAGAGCTTGTACCAATGGCGAGGCGAGTGCACCGCACGCCACCAGCGCAATCCAGCCGAACAGCAGCGCCCGCCACGGCCCCGGCGCGCCGCGGAACCCGAAGTAATCGAGCACAACCAGTCGGGCTTTCAGCACTGCGATCACCATCAGCACAGCGCCGCCGGCAAACGCAGCAGCGGCACCACGACTGAGTAAAACACCGAGGATGGTCAGCAGCAGGAGAGCGATCGCGCTGCGATCTCGGCGCTGAGCGAACCGGATCATCGCGTCACCGCATCAGATAGACGATCGGGAACATCACCAGCCACACCAGATCGACCATATGCCAGAAGCAGGTTCCGCTTTCGACCGCAGCCGCATTGGTGCGCCACGCGACGCCGAGCAGGATCGCGATCCCGAGTGCGACATGCAGCAGATGGAATCCGGTGAGCAGGAAATACAGCGTGAAGAAGGTGCTGCCATCGATATCGGCACCGCGGCCGATCTCGCCGGCATATTCGAACAGCTTGATGGCGATGAACGCGGCGCCGAGCAGACAGGCGCCCAGCGTCCAGCGCCACGTCGCCTGGCGTGAGCCAGCATGAGCAGCGGCGCTGGCCTTGGCGGCGAACCAGCCGCTCGACACCAGGCAGAGCGTATTGGCGGCGGCGAGCGCCGGATCGAGCTGGCCCTGCCCGGCCGCGAATGCTTCAGGCTGCAGCGCCCGCGCGATCTGGAACCCGATCAGCAGCGCGCCGAACGCGGCGAGTTCGCTGAAGATCAACACCCACATCATCAGGTGACCAGGCAGCGAATCCAGCGTGCTGACACCGGACGCGGTGCGGCTATCGGTGCTGTCGGAGAGCGCGGGCACGCCCGCTGCGATCGCGTCGGTCATGGCGCGACGATAGAGGCGGGTCCCGCCGGAACGTTGTGCCGCGACAAACTCGCAGACATTTCACCAGAGCTTGCGCCCCGACAAACAGCGCTTCCCGGCGGCCGCTAGGATGGCTCCGTCAAACCATGAGGGGCCCATGACCGAAGCCAAGCTGGGGCTGATCGTCGTCTCGGTGATCATCATCACCTTCGCGTTCGCGATGCGGCGGTTCGGCGCGCTGCAAACCACGGGCGTGGTCGCCACCGCGATCATCACGGTGGCGATTGCGGCCAGTCTGTTCCTGACCCAATAGGCAGGACTATCCCGTCGGATACAGCGCAGCATATTCCTGCGCATACGGGGCGTAGGAGTCCTTCAACGTCGCCGAATTCAGCAGCATGGTCGCGACCAGACGGCCAGTGGCGTCATAGGCTTCGCTGCGCACCCACATGCTCTCGGTTCGCTTGCTGCCGGACAGCGCCACCACCTTGCGCTCGATCCGATACGGCTCGCCGACATAGAGCGGCCCGTCGATCAGCCGGATTTCCTGATCGGCGAACAGGCCGACCACCGGTCCGCGCACCTGCAAGCCGTCCTGCTTGCTGAGATACTGGAACAACACGCTCAGCATCTCCAGCGGGATGATCGCCTTGCCCCACGGCGAAGCTCCGCCCGGCCGATAGTACGGCGACGGCTCGGTGATCACTTCCAGCTTCTGGGCGAGCGAGAACGGATACAGCTCGCCCATGACCTGATCGTGATCCATGCGCGCCGCCTGGGTCTTGGTCATCATCCCGACCGAGACGTCCCGCAGGATCACCGGATCGGCCAGCGGCTTCAGTTCGGTAAGGCGGACGTCGAGCGCGGACGGCGGCGCGTCGCGGCCGACCGAGACCGTGCCGCGCAGCACTTCGGTGCCGTCGCGCTTCACCATGCGGATGGTGGTGTGACGGCCACCGGCCGCGGGCTTGTCGACGATCGCCTGAACGTCCTCGCCCTCGAACGCGGCGTTACGGTAATGAGCCGAGATGCAGCCGGTCTCGAACCATTCTTTGCCCCACAGCCGTTCGCACAGCGGCGCGAACTGGCTGAAATGCGTCGGGCCTTCGATGGTACCGCCCTTGAAGCCGAGCTTCTGAGCGGTGGCGTCGTCGTGGATCGAGGCGTGCGAGTCGTACACCTGGGCGTGCAGCATCTGCCGCGGCTGGCGCCACGGCCCGACCAGCGCCTCGCCGGTGTCGTCGATCGGCGTCTCGAATGCAGCTTGCGTCATCGTTTCGCTCCCAATCGTTTCTGCGCCGGCTGTTACCAGGTGTCGATGCAGGGCCGCTTGCGCTCGCTGCGCTCCGGCGGCGTCGGCACCGAGCGCAGCCCGGCCATGATCCAGCGCCGCGTCTCAGCAGGATCGATCACATTGTCGATCTCGAACACCGAGGCGATCGAGACCGCCTTGCCGTTGGCATACAGCTCCGCGACCTTATTCTTGTAGTAAGCCTCGCGCTCGGCCGGATCGGCAATCGCCTCCATCTCCTTGCGGAAGCCGAGGCGCACGTAGCCCTCAAGCCCCATGCCGCCGAATTCACCGGTCGGCCAGGCGGCGGTGAAGAACGAGGCGTGGAAGCCGCCGCCGATCATCGACTGCGCGCCGAGGCCGTAGCCCTTGCGGAGCACGATGCCGAACAGCGGCACGGTGAGGCTGGCGCCGGTGACGAACATCCGCGCGACGTGGCGGACGATCGCAGTCTTCTCAGCTTCCGGGCCGACCATGAAGCCGGGCGTGTCGCACAGCGACACGATCGGAATGTCGAACGCATCACAGAGCTGCAGGAAGCGCGCCGCCTTGTCGCCGGCATCGGCGTCGATCGCGCCGCCGAGATGCTTCGGATTGTTGGCGATCAGGCCGAACGGTTTGCCCTCGATCCGAATGAAGGCGGTGATCATGCCGACGCCGAAATCGCGGCGCAGTTCGAGCACCGAGTCCTCGTCGGCGATCAGGTCGATGACGGTGCGGATATCATACACCCGTAGCCGGTTCTCAGGGATTGCCCGGCGCAGCAGCCGCTGGTCCGGAGCCTTCCACTCGCGCACCGCGCCCTGGAAGTAGGACAGATATTTCTGCGCGACCCGGGTCGCCTCCTCTTCGTCCTGCACCAGAATGTCGACCACGCCGTTCGGCGACTGGAACGACACCGGTCCGACTTCCGCCGGGTGATACACGCCGAGGCCGCCGCCTTCGATCATCGCCGGACCGCCCATGCCGATCGAGGCGTTCTGGGTGGCGATGATGACGTCGCAGCAGCCCAGCATCGCGGCGTTGCCGGCAAAGCAATAGCCGGAGACGATGCCGACCACCGGCACCAGGCCGGACAGCTTGGCGAACTGCACGAACGACGGACCGTCGAGTCCGGTCATGCCGAGCCGATCGGTGTCGCCTGGCCGGCCGCCGCCGCCTTCGGCGTAGAACACCAGCGGCATCCGCCACTGCTCGACCAGCGTCAGCATCCGGTCGATCTTCTTGTGGTTCATGTGGCCTTGGGTGCCGGCCAGCACAGTGTAATCGTAGGCGATCACCATGCAGCGCGCGGCGTGCTCGCCGAACTGCTTGGCGTTGACGGTGGCGACGCCGGTGATCAGGCCGTCGGCCGGCGTGTTCTTGATCAGGTCGTCGAGCGGACGGCGGCGGCGCTGCGCGGCAATCGCGAGGCTGCCGTATTCCATGAACGAGCCTTCGTCGACGAGCTGCGCGACATTCTCGCGCGCGGTGCGCTGATTGGTCTTGCGCCGCCGCCCGACCGAGTCGGGGCGGTTCTCGTCGAGCGTGTTGGCCTGCCGCGCCAGCATCTCGGCGAGGTCCGGCCGGATCGCGTCGAGATCGATATCCTCTTCGGCGACGACGTGGTCGCCTTCGACGTCCTGCGGCTCGAAATACAAGATCGGCTCGCCCTGCATCAGCGTCACGCCGTCGGCGGCGACGATGCGGCGGATGCGGCCGCCCTGCTCGACCGCGACCAGATGCTCCATCTTCATCGACTCGATCACCGCGAGCTGCTGCCCCGGCCGTACCACGTCGCCCTCGGCAACGGTGATCGCCACGACGGTGCCCTGCAGCGGCGCGGCGATCGCGACCGCGCCCTCCGGCACCGGCTCGGCGTTGGCCACGGCGCCGCTGCTCTGCTTTTCCAGGCTCTCCGTCGCGATCAGCGGCTGACCAAACTGCTGCGCGGCTTCGACCAGATCGGCGACGTGCCGATCGATGAAGCTGGTGCTGACGCGATTAGCCTTGAAGTCGGCGTGCGCGAGGATCGCCTGCAGCAGCGGAATGTTAGTGGCAACGCCCCCAACTCTGAACTCGCGCAGCGCACGGGACGCCTTGGCGACCGCCTCGGCCCAATCGCCGCGGCCATGCACGATCACCTTGGCGAGCAGCGAGTCGTAAGCCGCGCTGGTGGTGTAGCCGGCGTAGCCGAACGTATCGACGCGGACGCCGGGGCCGGACGGCGGCTCGAAGACCGCCAGCGTGCCGCCGGTCGGCTTGGTCGCGCCTTTGGCGTCCATGGTTTCCATGTTGACGCGGAGCTGGATGGCGAACCCGCGCGGCCGCGGCACCGAGGCCTGATCGAGCCCGAGCGCCACCAGCATCGCGCCGCCGGCGACGGCGAGCTGCGAGCGCACCAGATCGACCGACAGCACCTCTTCGGTGACGGTGTGTTCGACCTGCAGCCGCGGATTGGCTTCGATGAAAGCAAAAGCGCCGTCGCCCTCGCCGGCTTCACCGTCGACCAGGAATTCGAAGGTGCCGAGGCTATCGTAGTTCGCCGCTGCCGCGAGAGTCTTGGCCGCCTCGACGATGCGGCTGCGCAGCCCCTCCGGCAGCGACGGGCTCGGTGCGATTTCGATCAGCTTCTGATTGCGCCGCTGGATCGTGCATTCGCGCTCCCACAGCTGGCTGACATTGCCATGGCGGTCGCCGATGATCTGCACTTCGATGTGCCGGGCATTGCGGATCAGCCGCTCGGCATAGACGCCCTCATAGCCGAACGCCGCCTTGGCTTCGGATTGGCAACGCGCATAGGCGTCGGCAAGATCCTCGGCGCGCTCGACGATGCGCATGCCGCGGCCGCCACCGCCGGCCATCGCCTTGATCATCACCGCCGGCTTGTCGCCGAGCGACGCAAAGAACGCCTGCACCTCTTCCAGTGTCGACGGCCCGATGGTGCCGGCGATGATCGGCACGCCGCAGCGTTTCGCCAGCTCTTTGGCGGCGACCTTGTCGCCGAACAGCCGCAGCGCCTCCGGCGACGGACCGACGAAGGTGATGCCCTCCTCGGCGCAGCGCCGCGCCAGATCGGCGTTCTCGCTGAGGAAGCCGTAGCCGGGATGCAGCGCATCGCAACCCGCCGCCTTCGCCGCCGCGATCACCGCTTCGATATCGAGATAAGCCCGTGCACCGCGGCCGGGGATCTGTTCGGCGTGGTCGGCGATGCGGACGTGCAGCGACGCCGCATCGTCGGCGGGATGGATCGCCACCGTGGTCAGGCCGGACTCGGCAGCGGCGCGCGCGATACGGATCGCGATCTCGCCGCGGTTGGCGATCAGCAGTTTTCGGAACGGCATTGGGGATTTCCTCGGCAGGTAGCTTTGGGCCGGCAACGCCTGTGCGTCGCCGGCCGTCTCGTTTCACAGCGGCGCGTTGGCGTTGAGCTCTTGCTTCTTCACCTTGCCGGTCGCGGTCATCGGCAGCGCGTCGATAATACGGATCTCTGGAACCTTGTAGACCGCCATCCGCTCTGCGCACCAGGCCTGCAACTCAGCCGGCGTGACGGTGCCTTCGGCCTCCGGCTTGAGCTGGATGAAAGCGACCGGCACCTGGCCCTTGCCGGGATCGTCGCGTCCGACCACGCCCGAACCGAGCACCTTCGGATGCTGACCGAGCAGCGCTTCGATCTCCGGCGGAAACACGCTCATGCCCTTGACCTTGAGCATCTCCTTGCGGCGGCCGAGGAAGTGTAGGAAGCCATCGGAATCGATGGTGCCGATGTCGCCGGTGCGCAGCCAGCCGTCGACCAGCGATTGCGCGGTCGCCTCCGGCTTATTCCAGTAGCTCTTGAGCAGCGACGGCGTCCGAACGCGAATTTCGCCTTCGCCGCCGAGCGGCACCAGCTCGCCGGTCTCGAAGTCGGTGATCTTGAATTCAGCGCCCGGCACCGGCAGGCCGACGAAGATCGGCTGCGACACCAGATCGAAATCGTCGCCCTGAAAGCCTGCCGTGAAGGTGTTCGAGGTGTGGGTCTCGGTCATTCCCCACGCGGCTTCGGTGAGGATCGTGCCGGTGAGATCCTTCCAGCGCTTGCGGTAGGTCGGGTTGAGCTTCTTGACGAACGACACCACCCGCACTTGGCTGAGCGAAGACAGATCAAATTCCTTGAAGCGCGGATGATCCATCAGCTCGACCGCGCCGTCGACCGGCATCGCGGTAACGTTGACCTTATAGCGCTGGATCGCGGTGAGCACGCCGAGCGCATCCCACCGCGCCAGCAGCACCAGCGTTGCGCCGGTAAACATCGGGAAGATCAGGCCGAAGTTCTCGCCCGCGATCCAGAACTCGGGGAAGAACGACAGGAACACGCTGTTCTGATCGGCCACCACCGAGATGCCGTGATTGGCGGCCGCCGTGTAGACCATGTCGCGCTGAGTGTGAACGCAGCCCTTCGGCATGCCGGTGGTGCCGCCGGTGTAGTTGAGCGCTGCGACCTCGTCGAGCGCGGCCGGCGGCAGCGGCTCCGGCTTCGGCAGCGCGGCGAGCGCCGGTAGCAGGTCGGTCGCGCCTGGCACGGCGATCCGCGGGCCGCTCACCGAATCTGGAACCGGGATCGTCGGATTGGCCGGAATCACATCGGCAAAGCTGGTGACGATCACCTCGCGCAGTGAGGTCTCGGGACGGACCTGCTCGACCACGCCAGCGAGCTGGTCGAGCGCGACGATGACTTCGGCGTCGGTGTCGTTGAGCTCGTAGGACAGCTCGAACGCGCGCGACAACGGACTGACCGGCACATGGATGGCACCGAGTTTCAAGATGCCGAAGAACACGATGTGGAACTGCGGGCAGTTCGGCAGGAACACCGCGACGCGGTCGCCCTTCTTCACGCCCTTCTGCATCAACAGCGCCGCGAACCGATCGCTCTGCTCGTCGAGATCCGCATAAGTGGTGACGTGACCGTAGAAGATCACCGCCGGCCGCAGCGGCGCCGATTTCGCCCAGGCGCGCAGATATTCGCTGAGGGCGACCTCGCCGTGCAGATATTGGGGCTCGCGCGGCGTACCCTTCGGCCATGCCTTCGCCCACAGCTCATGCAGCTTTGCAAGATAATCGGCTTCCTTGGCGTCCACGGTCATGTCTCGTCCTTGTTGTTCTTGTTTGATCAGTTGCGCTTCATCGTCGGATCGAGTGCCGCCCGCAAGGACTCGCCGAGCGTGTTGTAGGCGAGCGCGGTGAACAGGATGGCGAGCCCCGGCGGATACATCTGCTCCGGCGCGATCTCCATGTTCTGATAAGCGCGTGCCAGCATCGCGCCCCAGCTCGGATCGGGCGGCTGAATGCCGAGACCGAGGAAGCTGAGGCTGGCCTCGGCGAGCAGCGCGGCAGCGAGCAGCAGCGTCACCTGCACGATCACCGGCTGGATCGCGTTCGGCAGCACGTGGCGCCACAAGATGCGCGTGGTCGAACCGCCGAAGCAGCGCGCGGCGTCGACATACAGCTCCTGCCGCACCACCAGCGTGCGAGCCCGCACCAGCCGCGCAAGCTGCGGCGCGAACACGATGCCGACCGAGATCATGCCGTTGGTGAGACCGATGCCGAGCGCGCCGGTGACGGCGATCGCGAGGACAATCGCGGGGAACGACAGAAAGCTGTCGATGACGCGGCTGATCATGGTGTCGACCCAGCCGCCGAGATAGCCGGCTAGGATGCCGACCGGCACCCCGATCAGCACCGCGATCGCCACGGCCAGGAAGCTCGCATACAGCGACGCCATGCCGCCGTAGATCAGCCGGCTCAGCGTGTCGCGGCCGAGGTCGTCGGCACCGAGCCAATGCTGCGCCGACATCGGCGCCAGCGCCGCATCGATGTCCTGGGCGACCGGATTATACGGCGCGATCCACGGCGCCAGCAGCGAGATCACCAGCAGCACCAGCAGAAACGTCAGGCTGATGGCGCCGCGCAGATCGGACACGAACCAGCGCAGGAAGCGGAGCATCCGGCGGCGGCGATGCTGATGCGGAGGGGCGGTGAGCGACACCGACGTCATGACGCGATCCTCGGGTCGAGCACGCTGTAGAGAATGTCGGTGAGCAGGTTCAGCGTCACCACGATCAGCACCATGGTGAACACCACCCCCTGCACCACCGGGAAGTCGCGATGCATCGCGGCGTTGACGATCAGCCCACCCATGCCGGGGATCGCGAACACCGCTTCCACCACCACCGTCGCCGCGAGCATTCGGTTCGCCAGCAGGCTGATGACGGTGAGCAGATTGACGCTGACGTTCTTCAAGCCGTGCCGCCACAAAATCGACGACGGCGGCAGCCCCTTGGCGTGCAGCGTACGAACCTGCTGCGACGACAGGATTTCCACCAGCGAGGAGCGCAGTTGCCGCGCCACCTCGGCGATGCCACCGGAGGCGAGTGCGAGCGCCGGCAAAATCGCATGGCTAAGCGCGGCCGCCGGGTCCTTCATCAGCGACGCGGCGCCGGTCGCCGGCAACCAATTGAGCTGCAGCGAGAAGAACGCCACCAGCAACATGCCGAGCCAGAAGTTAGGTACGGCGACGCCGAGCGAGGCGATCGCCATCACGATGCCGTCGATCCACGAGCCCGGCTTTGCCGCTGCCGCGATGCCGAGCGGCACGCCGATCACCAGCGCGGTCAGCAGTGCAAGCGCCACGATCAGCAGCGTGTGCGGCAGGCAGCGCTCGATCGAAGTCAGCACCGCCTCGCTCGACACCAGCGAGGTCGACAGATCGCCCTGCACGGCCTTCCACAACCAGGCGCCGTATTGCACGAGGAACGGCTGGTTCAGGCCATACAGCTCGCGGATTTCGGCGATGCGCTGCTCGGACGCGTTGTCGCCCGCCAGCGTCACCGCGACGTCGCCGGGCACCAGCTTGAGCAGCCCGAACACGATGAAGGTGGACAGCACCACCACCGGCACCGCGTGCAACAGGCGGCGACCGATGATGCGCAGACGCATGGCGTTCAACATGACCAAACCCATTTGGCAGAACGGCGCCGCGAGCAGTCGCGGCGCCGTTTGATCAGGCGAGCGAGATGTTCTCGAACTTCGGCTTGCCGAGCAGGTTCGGCTGGAAGTCCTTGACCTTCGCCGATAGCGCGTCGAGTTCGTACTGGAACGCCAGCGGCGCCGACAGCGCCTGCTCCACCGTGAAGCGCTGGATCTTGGCGAACACGGCGGCGCGCTCGTTGAGATCCTGGCTGGCGCGGCTTTCCTGAATCAGCTTCGACAGCTCAGGATCGGCGGTGCGGCCGGCGTTGTAGTACGCGCCCTTATCGAAGCCGAGCCCGTAGGTCATGCTCGGATCCGGACGCCCGGTCCAAGCCGACACCAGCATGTCGAACTTCTTCTCCTGGGCGAAGAATTGCGCGCTGATTTCGGCGATGGTGCCGCGAGTGAACTTCAGCTTGATACCGACCTTGCCGAGCTGATCCTGAATCACTTCACCGCGCCGTACCGAGTCCTGATCGGTGTAGCCGCCGATGGTCATCTCCAGCCCGTCCTTGTAGCCGGCCTCGGCGAGCAGCTTCTTCGCCTTCTCCGGATCGTACGGATAGGTGCCGGCAACGTCCTTGGCATAGGCCCAGTGCGAGCTCGGCAGCGTCATCCGCGCCGGCTCGCCGAGGCCGCTCAGCGCCGCCTTGACGAAGGTGTCGCGATCCAGCGCATAGTTGATTGCCTGCCGGACCTTGACGTTGTCGAGCGGCGCGCGGGCGTAGTTGAAATACACCTGAATGCAATACAGCGTCGGCGACGACACCAGCTTGAGGTCCTTGGCGCGTTCGATCACCGGCTTCAGCCGCGCCGGCAACTGGAACGCCATGTCGTTCTGGCCGGCGACCACCGACCGCAGCGCCGTGGCATTTTCCGGGATGATGTTGAACTCGATGCCGTCAAGGAACGGCCGGCCCTTGCGCCAATAGCTTTCGTTGCGCGCGACGACAACGATCTCATTGTCGTTCCAACGCACGAACTTCCACGGGCCGGCGCCGACCGGCTTGCGATCGGTGTCGTTGCCGAGCGCCTTGATGTTGGTCGGTGACACCATCATGCCGGCGCGATCCGACAGGATCGCCGGCAGCGCGGTGTCGGGATTCTTCAGCTTCAGCGTGACCTGCAGCGGGCCGGTGACCTCGACGCTGTCGACGCTGGACAGGTCCGGCTTGACGTTGGAGCGCTGGTCGGAGCGGTTGCGATCGAGGTTGAACTTCACCGCCTCGGCATCGAGCGGCGTGCCGTCGTGGAATTTGATGCCTTCGGAGATGTCCAGCACCATGACCTTCGGATCGGGATACGACCACTTCGCCAGCCCCGGCTTCGGCTTCAGGGTGTCGTAGTCCCACTCCACCAGGGTGTCATAGATCGTCCACAGGATGCTGTGATCGGAGCCGGCGCCGCCAGTCGCCGGATCGAGCGACGACGGATTGGCGGGCGCAGCGACCTTCAGGATGCCGCCGGTCTTGGCGGCGAGCGCCTGCCCCGGCAGTCCAAGCACGCCGGCCGCAGCCGCGCCGCCGAGCAGCGCCAGAACCTCGCGACGGCGCAGCGTGCGTTCACCGAAATCGATCACGCGCATGTTGGTCCTCCCATGATTGTTGTGTTTTGTGCTTGTCGTTGATCAGGCGGCGGACCGTCGGCGGTCGCGAAGTGGCAAGCGACACGGTGCCCCGGCCTCACCTCGCGCCAGGCCGGCATCTCATCCGCGCAGCGCGGCTGCACCGACGGGCAGCGGGTGCGAAACCGGCAGCCGGACGGCGGCGCCACCGGACTCGGGATCTCGCCTTCGAGAATGATGCGGCGATCGACCCGCAGATGCGACGGCAGCGGGATCGGTTCGGCCGACAGCAGCGCGCGCGTATAGGGATGCAGCGGATGCTCGATCACGTCTTCGGCCGGGCCAAGCTCCATCAGCTTGCCCAGATAGGTGACGGCGATCCGGTCCGAGATGTGCGACACCACCGAGATGTCGTGGGTGATGAACACGTAGGTGAGGCCGAACTCGCGCTGCAGGTCAGCGAACAGGTTGAGCACGTCGCCGCGGATCGAAACGTCGAGCGCCGCCACCACCTCGTCGCAGACGATCACCTTGGGGCGCAGCGTCAGCACCCGCGCGATGTTGACGCGCTGCTTCTGTCCGCCGGAGAGCTGGTGCGGATAGCGATCGGCAGCTTCCGGCGACAGGCCGACGCGCTCCAGCGCCGCGATGCCGCGGCGGCGGCGTGACGCCGCATCGCCCTCGCCGACGATCTCCAGCGGCTCCATCACGCTGTCGATGATCGTCATCCGCGGGTTGAGCGCCGCGTTGGGATCCTGAAACACGATCTGATAGTCGCGGCGATGCTTCCGAAACGCCCTGGCGCCGAGCACGGCAGGGTCGACGCCCTGATGCAGGATCTGGCCCTCGGTCGGCTTCAGCAACGACACGAGAGCACGGCCGAGCGTGGTCTTGCCCGATCCTGACTCGCCGATAATGCCGAAGGTCTCGCCGGTCCGAACCTCGAAATCCATGCCATCGACCGCCTTGACGGTGTCGTGGCCGTCGCGCGTCGGAAACAGGATGCGCAGATCGCGCACCGCGATGACATCGCTCGGAGACGCGGACACGGGCTCGGTCAATTCACTGCTCCCGGCAAGGCCAGTTCGGTCGCCCGCCAGCAGCGGGCGTCATGGCCGGCATCGACCGCGACCATCGCCTGCTCGCGCTCGCAGCCGGCCGCCGCATGTGCGCAGCGCGCGCGAAACCGGCAGCCGGCCGGCATCGCATTCGGCGACGGCACCCGGCCGGGAATCGAGGAGAGCACGCCGCGGCGGGCGCTGAGCCCAGGCAGCGAACGAAGCAAGCCCGAGGTGTAAGGATGGCGTGGCCGCATCAGCACGTCGTCGACCGGCGCGTCTTCGACGACTTCCCCGGCATACATCGTGATCATCCGCGTGCAGGTTTCGGCGACGACGCCGAGATCATGGGTGATGAAAATCAGCGCGGTGCCGGTACGCTCGCTCAGCGACCGCAGCAGGTCGGTGATCTGCGCCTGCACGGTGACATCGAGCGCGGTGGTCGGCTCATCGGCGATCAGAAGCTTCGGCTTGCAGATCAGCGCCATCGCGATCATCACGCGCTGCCGCATGCCGCCGGAGAGCTGATGCGGATATTCGTCGCAGCGCCGCTCCGGCGCCGGAATGCCGACTTCGCGCAGCGCCTCGATGGCGCGATCGCGGCCCTCGGCACGGCTCACCGGAAAATGCACCCGGTAGGCTTCGCTGATCTGATCGCCGACGGTGAACACCGGATCGAGCGCGCTCATCGGCTCCTGGAAGATCATCGCGATATCGCGGCCGCGCACCGCCCGCATTCGCCGCGGCGACAGCTTCAACAGATCGACGCCGTCGAACACGATCTCGCCGCGTACCTGTGCGTTGTGCGCCGGCAGCAATCGCAGCAGCGACAGTCCGGTCACCGTCTTGCCGCAGCCGCTCTCACCGACCAGGCCGACGCGCTCGCCTGGCGCGATCGAGAAGCCGACGTTGCGCGTGATCGGCAGCGAACCGCCGGCGGTCGCGAACGACAGCGACAGATCGCGCACCGAAAGCAGAGGCGCTCCGGCATTGCCAGGCACGGCTGCACGATCGAGCGCAATGGTTTGACTGGCCGACATCACCGCGCGTCAGCTCACAAAGCCGCTGGCAGCCACAGCAATAGCCGAAGCGATTTGCTTGAACTCGGAGACATGCTGCGGCGCGGCGGATAGTCCGCGCATCTTCGCCCCGACATTGCGGGTGCGGGTTCGCATCTGCGCGAACGTCATCGCGACTACCTCCCTTGATCCGCTGCATGCACACGCGGTCCGTCGCTTGTTCCAGCTTGGCGCCGGTATCTGTCCGGCGACGGCGAGGCCATCAAAGGACACCGGTTGTCGATTGTCAACAATCGACTGTCACGCTACGAATGAGAACCTGCACGCGAACCGCCGCGGGGAGCCGAGGAGACAACATGGCAGCGACAACCTATCGCAGGGCCGCTGGCGACGATGAGGCCGCACCGGTGGGGCGGTTTTCTCTGCGCACGCTGCCGGATCAGATCGCTGAGGAGCTTGGCGCCGACATCGTGTCCGGGCGTCGTAAGGCGGGCGAACGTCTGGTCGAGCTCGACCTCGCGCGTGACTTCGGCGTCAGCCGTGGCCCGATCCGCGAAGCGATCCGCATTCTCGAGCGGCGCCGTCTGGTCGAGCTCAATCCGCGCCGCGGCGCTTACGTCAAACCGCTGTCGCTGAAATCGGTCGCCGATCTGTTCAACGTCCGCACCGCGCTGTCGATGTTGGCGGTGCGAACGATGGCGACCTCGCCGATCGAGAGCTTCGTTGATACTTTGGCGCGGCGCTGCGATGAGCTGAACGCAGGTGTCGAGATCGACGATCCGCTCAGCTTCGCGCGCACCACGACGCGCGCCGTGCGCACCATCGCGCGCGGCTCCGGCAACGAGCTGCTGGTCGAACTCCTCGCCGACCTCGCCAACCAGACGGTGTGGACGACGATCTGGAAATCACCGCTCGACTATCAGACCCGCAAGATCCGCCGGCAGAGTGCCGACCTGATGGCCTCGACGCTGAGGGCGATCCGTCAGCGCCGCCCGAATGCGGCCGAGACGCACTATCGCGAACTGCTCGAGGGCGACCGGGACCGGGCGCTGGCGACGCTATCGCGGATGCGCGGCGAAGCGATCGACTTCAGCGGGATTGCGGCTGCGGAGAGCGCCGGTATTGCAGAACGTTCGGCCCGCTCTTCGGGACGTCCAGTCGCTCAGCCCTGATCGCAGCCCATCTGTACGCCAAATGACGCTTCGCAAAGCTGGCAGCGTCGTCACCGATAGCCACATAACGCCTTGATTTTCCTCATTTATAGCTACTATTTCTAATTGACGGACAGGTCCGTTAGCGCAACATTTGGCGAGTTCCACTACGGAACCAGCTACCGCAACTGTTTCGGTTTGCGGTGCCCTGCTGCCAGACGGCCGAGGCCCCTGCCTCCCATAAACGCCAGCGCGAATCCCTCTTTGACGCCGCCCCGGCAGCGTTGACCTGCCTATGCACAAGGAATCTTTCATGGCCCACACCCCTGCGGAGCTCGAAGCGCTGCTGATGCAGCGATCGATGTCCGATCCCGAGCTTCTGGCCGCCACCGAAGCTGCCGCGGATTATCGGATCCTGCCCGACGCCACCGTGATCAAAATCGGCGGCCAAAGCGTGATCGACCGCGGCCGTGCTGCGGTCTATCCGCTGGTCGAGGAGATCGTCTCGGCGCGCAAGGACCACAAGTTGTTGATCGGCACCGGCGCCGGCACACGCGCGCGGCACCTGTATTCGATCGCGGCGGGCCTGAACCTGCCGGCCGGCGTGCTGTCACAGCTCGGCGCTTCGGTCGCCAGCCAGAACGCCGAAATGCTCGGGCAACTGCTCGCCAAGCACGGCATCTCGTCGGTCGGCGATGCCGGGCTGTCGGCGGTGCCGCTGTATCTCAAGGAAGTAAATGCCGTCGTGTTCTCGGGCATGCCACCCTACGGCCTGTGGATGCGCCCCTCCGCCGACGGCGTGATCCCGCCGTATCGCACCGACGCCGGCTGTTACCTGATGGCCGAGCAGTTCGGCTGCAAGGCGATGATCTATGTGAAGGACGAGAACGGCCTCTACACCGAGAACCCGAAGACCTCGAAGAACGCCACCTTCATTCCGAAGATCTCGGTCGACGAGATGAAGGCCAAGGGCCTGCACGATTCGATCCTCGAATTCCCCGTGCTCGACCTGCTGAAGTCCGCACGCCACGTGCGCGAGGTTCAGGTCGTCAACGGCTTGGTGCCAGGCAACCTGACGCGCGCGCTCGCCGGCGAGCACGTCGGCACCATCATCACCGCGAACTGAGGATCGACCATGGCTGATACCAACCACATCAAGCACGTCGCCTCGCCGCTCGCGCGTCAGACGCTGCTCGACAACAACCTCACCCGACCGGTCGCCGGCAAGAAGCCGATCCGCATTCTGCCCTGGCTGCAGGTCGTGAAGATCGGCGGCCGCTCGATCATGGACCGCGGCGCCGAGGCGATCCTGCCGATCGTCGACGAACTGCGCGCGCTGCTGCCCGAGCATCGCCTGCTGATCCTGACCGGCGCCGGCGTCCGCGCCCGGCATCTCTACAGCGTCGCGCTCGATCTCGGCCTGCCGGTCGGTTCGCTCGCGCCGCTGGCAGCCAGCGAGGCCGGACAGAACGGCCACATCCTTGCGACCATGCTGGCGCCGGAAGGCGTATCCTACGTCGAGAAGCCGACGGTGGCGAACCAGCTTGCGATCCATCTCAGCGCGGCGCGTGCGGTGGTGGCGAGCGCCTTTCCGCCCTACCACAACCACGAATTCCCCGGCGCGCGGCTGCCGCCGCATCGCTGCGACGTCGGCGCCTTCCTGCTGGCGGATGCGCTCGGCGCCGCTGGCCTGACCATCGTCGAGGATGTGGACGGCGTTTACAGCGCTGATCCGAACGCGCCCGGCGGCGACAAGGCCAAGCTGATCGCCGAGACCAGCTATGCCGATCTCGCCAAGCACGACGGCACCCTGCCGCTCGACCGCGCGCTGTTCGACGTAATGGCCAATGCGCGCCACATCGAGCGGGTGCAGGTCGTCAACGGCCTTAAGCACGGCAAGCTCACCGCGGCGCTGCGCGGCCAGCATGTCGGCACCTTGATCAAGACCGGCGCGCAGCCGGCCTGACCGTTGCGACACGGAGGCGCGCAGCTTTTGATGCAGCGCGCTTCCATCTCTCGCCGCTTTTGCTATCCTGATGACGGTGCCGCGCCGTAAGCGCCCACCGTCGTCAGGAACGAGGGTTCCAACCATCTGCAACTCGACCGCATTTTCTGCGGGTCGAAGGTTGGAGCCTGCATGATGTCGATCGCACGCGCCCGGCAGGCCGCGATCATTTTGATCCTTCTCGGAATTTCCACCATCACGGCCGGCGCCGCGGAGCCGAGCGGCTGCGCGGCGTTCAAATGGCCGATCGATCGGGAGCGCGCCAGCCTGACCGCGCCCGACAGAACGCAACTCACGTCCGGTCAGACATTAGACGCGCTGCCGACGCGCGCGATCGTGCTGGCCTTGAAGCCGGCGGCCGAAGCTTCTCTGCCGAAGCCGCCCGAACGCGGTTCGGCGCCGGAGCGTTTCGCCGGCTTCGTCCGCATCAAGCAGGTCGGTAAGGCTGGCACCTATACGGTGGCGCTGCCGGCGACCGCGTGGATCGACGCCGTGCAAGCGGACCGCACACTGAAGCCCAGCGGCTTCAGTGGCGCCACCGATTGCGAGGGCGTGCGCAAGCTGGTGCGCTACGAGTTCGCCGCAGGTGAGTTGCTGCTGCAACTCAGCGGCGTCAGCTCCGAAACGATCGCTCTGGCGATCCTGCCGGTGGAGTGAGCGATGCCGATGGCCCAAAACCAACGCCGCGTCCCCGCCGATCCGGTGCAGCCCGAGCGTGCAAAGCCCCTGACAACGCTCGACCTCGGCAACGAACCCGAAGGCTTCGTCGACGAATTCACGCACTGCTTCACCGGCGAATGCCGGGTGAACGTGCTGCAGATCCTGTTTCGCATCAATCAGGTGCTGACGCAAAACGCCGACCTCGCGACGCTGGTGTCGATCATTCTCGACGGCATGCGCCAGCAGATGCGGATGCAGCGCGGCGTGATGATGCTGTACGACCGCCACTCCGACGCGATCTTCATCCACGACAGCTTCGGACTGACCGAGGAAGAGCGCGGCCGCGGCATCTATGCGCCAGGCGAAGGCATCACCGGTAAGGTGGTCGAGACCGGCAAGCCGATCATCATCCCGCGCGTGATCGACAGCCCCGATTTCCTCGATCGCACCCGCGCCCACAACAAGGGCCGCAAGCAGGACAAACTGGCGTTCTTCTGCGTGCCGATCGTGCTCGCCCAGAAGGTGGTCGGCACGATCTGCGCCGAGCGCGTTTATATGAATCAGCGCCTGCTGAAGCAGGACGCCGAGCTGCTGGCGATGGTCGCCTCGCTGATCGCGCCGGCGGTCGAGCTGTATCTGATCGAGAACGTCGACAAGGTGCGTCTCGAGACCGAGAACCGGCGACTGAAAAGCGAGCTAAAGCAGCGCTTCCGCCCGGCCAACATCATCGGCAATTCCAAGCCGATGCAGGAAGTTTACGCCATGGTCCACAAGGTGGCCTCGACCAAGGCCACCGTACTGCTGCTTGGCGAAAGCGGCGTCGGCAAGGAGCTGGTGGCGAGCGCCCTGCACTACAACAGCCCGGTCTGCGACGGCCCGTTCATCAAGGCGAACTGCGCGGCACTGCCGGAGGCGCTCGCCGAAAGCGAACTGTTCGGCCACGAGCGCGGCGCTTTCACCAGCGCAGTGGCGACTCACAAGGGCTATTTCGAACAAGCCTCGGGCGGCACGATCTTTCTCGACGAGGTCGGCGAACTCAGCCTGCCAACACAGGCCAAGCTGCTGCGCGTGCTGCAGGAACGGACGTTCGAGCGGGTCGGCGGCGCCAAGCCGGTCAAGGTCGACGTCCGCATCATCGCCGCGACCAACCGCAACCTCGCCGAGATGGTCGCTGAGGGCACGTTCCGCGAGGACCTGTTCTATCGCCTCAACGTATTTCCGATCATCATCCCGCCGCTGCGCGACCGCGGCTCCGACGTGATCACCCTCGCGGACCACTTCGTCACCACCTATTCGGCCGAAATCGGCAAGCCGATCAAACGGATCTCCACGCCTGCGATCAACATGCTGATGAGCTATCACTGGCCCGGCAACGTGCGCGAGCTGGAGAATGTAATCGAACGCTCGGTAATCCTGGCGGAGGAAGGCGTGATCCACGGCTACGACCTGCCGCCGTCGCTGCAGACGCCGACCGAGACCGGCACCGGCTTCAGCGGCACGCTGGAAGACCGCGTCACCGCAGTCGAATACGAGATGATCGTCGAGGCGCTGAAAGCCTCCAACGGCAATGTCGGCCAGGCCGCCACCGCGCTCGGCCTGACGCGGCGCATGCTCGGCCTGCGGATGGACCGACACGGCCTGACCTACAAGACGTTCCGAACCGCAGGGCTGCGACCAAGGAACTGATGGCCTCTCGCCCGATGCGTTGAAGACTCTAACGGCGGCTCTCACGAGCCGCCGTTTTGCGTTGGCGGAGGGCTCCCACGCAATCGACCGCCGGGTAACTCTTGTCCCTGAAATCTACGCCTGACGTAACTTTTGCCGCGCCCGGCACAAAGGAGCAGGAAGTTACCCCCTGCGTCACGCCTCCATCGGAATTTACGCATCCAGAACATTTTCGCTGCGAGCTCGCGACGCGACCAGAGATCGACCCTTCTCGTCCACTCATCAACTCGCCGCCGCCGCGGCCGAAGTACCCGATTCCATGGCGCTCGCCACGATCCGTCATCGCGCCGCGACGTCACGTCATCGTCGACACATGCGAACGCTTAACATCCTTCTCTCTCGAGTCTCACGCGCTTTTGCCACTTCGCGTAATTCCGATTCAGCACTGCGCAATGCGCACGCGTTGGCACGTCCGTTGCTCTTAAGGATGGCGAGGCGATGGATCACTCATCGTCCCGTCAATTCATCGCAGGAGCTTCGGACCATGACCCGCAAGGTGGCGATCTACGGCAAGGGTGGCATCGGCAAATCGACGACCACTCAGAACACGGCAGCGGCGCTCGCTTACTATCACGACAAGAACATCTTCATTCACGGTTGCGACCCCAAGGCGGACTCGACCCGCCTGATCCTCGGCGGCAAGCCGCAGGACACCGTGATGGACACGCTGCGCACGCTCGGCGCCGAAAAGGTGACGCTGAACAACGTCGTGAAGAGCGGCTTCAAAGACATCCGCTGCGTCGAATCCGGCGGTCCCGAGCCGGGCGTCGGCTGCGCCGGCCGCGGCGTCATCACCGCGATCGACCTGATGGAGGCCAACAAGGCCTACACCGACGATCTCGACTTTATCTTCTTCGACGTGCTGGGCGACGTGGTGTGCGGCGGCTTCGCGATGCCGATCCGCGACGGCAAGGCGCAAGAAGTCTACGTCGTCGCCTCGGGCGAGATGATGGCGATCTACGCCGCCAACAACATCTGCAAGGGCCTCGTCAAATACGCCAAGCAGAGCGGCGTGCGTCTCGGCGGCATCATCTGCAACAGCCGTAAGGTCGACGGCGAGCGCGAGTTCCTCGAGGAATTCACCGCGGCGATCGGCACCAAGATGATCCACTTCGTGCCGCGCGACAACATCGTGCAGAAGGCCGAGTTCAACAAGAAGACCGTCACCGAGTTCGATCCCGCCGCCGATCAGGCGCTCGAATACAAGCAGCTCGGCGCCGCCATCATCGACAACAAGGACTTCGTGATCCCGAAGCCGCTGACGATGGATGAACTCGAAAAGATGGTCGTGAAATACGGCCTGATGGACTGACCTGCGCACCCGCGCCTGACGGCGTACTTCCCGCACGAGGACAACAAGATGCCATATCACGAGTTCGACTGTTCGAAATGCCTCCCCGAACGTCAGAAGCACGCCGTCACCAAGGGCGCGGGCGACAATCTGGCGACCGCACTGCCGCTCGGCTATCTCAACACCATCCCGGGATCGATCTCCGAGCGCGGCTGTGCCTATTGCGGCGCCAAGCATGTGATCGGCACGCCGATGAAGGACGTGATTCACATGAGTCACGGCCCCGTCGGCTGCACCTACGACACCTGGCAGACCAAGCGCTACATCTCCGACAACAACAATTTCCAGCTCAAATACACCTTCGCCACCGACGTCCGCGAAAAGCACATCGTGTTCGGCGCAGAAGGTCTGCTGAAGCAGAACATCATCGAGGCGTTCAAGGCCTGCCCTGACATCAAGCGGATGACGATCTACCAGACCTGCGCCACCGCGCTGATCGGCGACGACATCAACGCGGTCGCCGCCGAGGTGATGGAGGAGATGCCGGACGTCGACATCTTCACCTGCAACTCGCCCGGCTTCGGGGGCCCGAGCCAGTCCGGCGGCCACCACAAGATCAACATCGCCTGGATCAACGACAAAGTCGGCACCGTCGAGCCCGAGATCACCTCGGACTACGTCATCAACTATGTCGGCGAATACAACATCCAGGGCGACCAGGAGGTGATGCTCGACTATTTCACCCGCATGGGCATCCAGGTGTTGTCGACCTTCACCGGCAACGGCACCTATGACGGCCTGCGGGCGATGCACCGCGCGCATCTCAACGTGCTCGAATGCGCCCGCTCCGCCGAATACATCTGCAACGAGCTGCGCGTCCGCTACGGCATTCCGCGGCTCGATATCGACGGTTTCGGCTTCGAGCCGCTGTCGCAGTCGCTGCGCAAGATCGGCATGTTCTTCGGCATCGAAGACCGCGCCGAAGCGATCATCGCCGAAGAGACCGCACGCTGGAAGCCGGAACTCGATTGGTACAAGGAACGGCTGAAGGGCAAGAAGGTCTGCCTGTGGCCCGGCGGCTCCAAGCTGTGGCACTGGGCGCACGCCATCGAAGAGGAGATGGGCGTCAAGGTCGTCTCGGTTTACACCAAGTTCGGCCACCAGGGCGACATGGAGAAGGGCATCGCGCGCTGCGGCGAGGATGCGCTGGCGATCGACGATCCCAACGAACTCGAAGGCCTCGAGGAGCTGGAGAAGCTGCAGCCGGACATCATCTTCACCGGCAAGCGCCCCGGCGAAGTCGCCAAGAAGGTGCGCGTCCCCTACCTCAACGCTCACGCCTATCACAACGGTCCGTACAAGGGCTTCGAAGGCTGGGTGCGGTTCGCCCGCGACATCTACAACGGCATCTACTCGCCGATGCACCAGCTCTCCGGGCTCGACATCAGCAAGGACGAGATCCCGGCCGATCGCGGCTTCGTCACGCAGCGGATGCTGTCTGACGCCAAGCTGCCGGAGGAGATCGCCAAGTCGGAGACGCTGCGGCGCTACACCGGCAAGGACGACATCATCTCCGACCTGCGCAAGAAGAACGCGCCCTACTTCACCCCGATCGTCAAAGCCGAAGCGGCCGAGTGAGACGAGAGCCCCATGACCAAGATTACCTACAAAGTCGCCTCGGAACATCCGTTCCCCGCAGACGCCGCCGCAGCGGCCGCCTCACTCGCGGCCTATGAGGCGCTCGACGATGTCACCAAAGCCCGTGTCGACCAGATGGTCGACTGGATCATGAAGAACTGCCTCTGGCAGTTCCACTCGCGGGCGTGGGACCGCAAGCGGCAGAACGAGGGCATCCTCGGTATCGCCGCCAAGCTACTCGCCGGCGAGCCGTTCACGCCGGAGACGCCGGAAGACCGCTGCTACTGGGTCGATTCGGTGACGCTGCAGCGCGCCTATCAGGCCACCTGTCCGTGGCTCGCCACGATGTCTAAGGACGACATCAAGGCGCTGATGAAAGATCTGCACGCCCGCGTCGACTATCTCACCGTCACCGGCTCGCTCAACGAAGAGCTCACCGACCAGCACTACTGATTGGATCCCGCCATGAACTGTCAATTCAAGCCGAAGGATCGGATCGGCACCATCAATCCGATCTTCACCTGCCAGCCGGCCGGCGCGCAATACGCCTCGATCGGCATCAAGGACTGCATCGGCATCGTGCACGGCGGCCAGGGCTGCGTGATGTTCGTCCGCCTGCTGATCTCGCAGCACCTGAAGGAGAGCTTTGAAATCGCCTCCTCGTCGGTGCACGAGGACGGCGCGGTGTTCGGCGCGCTCGACCGCGTCGAGGAAGCGGTCGACGTGCTGCTGATGCGCTATCCCCACGTCAAGGTGGTGCCGATCATCACCACCTGCTCGACCGAGGTGATCGGCGACGACGTCGACGGCGTCGTCACCAAGCTCCAGGAAGAGCTGCTCGATGTGAAATATCCGGACCGCGAGGTCCATCTGATCCCGATCCACTGCCCGAGCTTCGTCGGCAGCATGGTGACGGGCTACGACGTCGCGGTGCGCGACTTCGTCAAGCACTTCTCCAAGAAGGACAAGCCGAGCCTGAAGATCAATTTGATCACCGGCTGGGTCAATCCGGGCGACGTTAAGGAGCTCAAGCATCTCTTGGCCGAGATGCAGGTCGAGGCCAACGTGCTGTTCGAGATCGAGAGCTTCGATAGTCCGCTGATGCCGGACAAGAGCGCGGTGTCGCACGGCTCGACCACGATTGCGGACCTGACCGCGACCGCGGACGCGCAAGGCACCATCGCGCTCAATCGCTACGAAGGCGGCCTCGCCGCCAGCTGGCTGCAGACCCGCTGGGACGTGCCGGCGGTGATCGGCCCAACTCCGATCGGGATCCGCAACACCGACACCTTCCTGCGCAACGTCAAGGAGATGACCGGCAAGCCGATCCCGGAATCGCTGGTCAAGGAACGTGGCATCGCGCTCGACGCCATCACCGACCTCGCCCACATGTTCCTGGCCGACAAGAAGGTGGCGATCTACGGCAATCCGGATCTGGTGCTCGGCCTCGCCGAATACTGCCTCGATCTGGAAATGAAGCCGGTACTGCTGCTGCTCGGCGACGAGCACGCCGGCTACGCCACCGACCCGCGGATCGCGGCGCTCAAGGACAACGTCGACTATCCGATGGAGATCATCACCAACGCCGACCTGTTCGAACTCGAAGACCGCATCAAGAACGGGCTCGAACTCGACCTGATCCTTGGCCACTCCAAGGGGCGGTTCGTCGCGATCGACTACAACATCCCGATGCTGCGGGTCGGCTTCCCGACCTATGACCGCGCCGGCCTGTATCGTTACCCCGTCGTCGGCTACGCCGGCGCGACCTGGCTCGCTGAACAGATGGCCAACACGCTGTTCAACGACATGGAGGTCAAGAAGAACCGCGAATGGATCCTGAACGTGTGGTGATCACGGTCATGATCTGGTCCGGCGACGGTTTGCCATGTCCGTCGCCGGACTCTTCTTTCTCCTGACGGCCGCGAGACAACCAATGAAGATCGCAGTTTACGTCAACGCCGAGGGCGAAGTCGCCAAGGTCTCGGACAAGGGCGTGATCCTGCTGTTCGAGCAGCAGGGAGAAGTCTGGAAGGTCCGCAAGACGATCCGCTTCGTGGTAAGGCCGGACGATGGGCTGGCCGAGATCCACGCATCGCTCGCCGCCATGGTCCCCGAGCTGGAAGACTGCCGGCTGTTTCTCTCCAGGAGCGTGCGCGGCGTCGTCAACTCGCTGCTGCAGGAGCTGGGCGTGCAGACCTGGCAGTCGCACGGCCCGCTGTTCACCCAGCTCGAGACAATCGCCCGCAAAGAGAACGAGCGCGCGCAGCAGAGTGTGAAGGCCGCCAGAGCCGAGCGGCGCTCGCGCCGACGGCGCCATCACCAGGACGGCGCAGGCAATGATCTCGACGACATCAAGCCGGTGCTGGTCGGTGATGACGACAGCGGTCACTTCCGGCTCGATCTGGTGCGGCTATTGCAGGACGATCCCGGGCTGAATTCCTGGGACATTCTGATCCCGTTCCTCACCGGCACGCCATTCCGTCAGCTCGATCTCGTCTGCGACCACATTCCGCGCTGGTTCTCCCGTGCCATGCGCGCGCTCAACATGGATGCCGAGATCATGGAGCTGCCAGGCCTCGGCGTCGCCGCCACCATCACCCCGAAACAACAGGCTGAGGCGACATGACCCCGACGATCACCACGCCGCTCCCGACCGCGCCGCGCGCGAAGCCCGCCCGCCGTCCGACCACGCTGCTGTTTGCCTATGGGGCGACGCTGAACCCCGAGCACATCATGGTGCGACTGTGCCAACCGAAGGTCCGCGCGATCGCCCGGCTGCCCGACTACCGGCTCGGCTTCCACGGCCACTCGGAGATCTGGGACAGCGGCCTCGAAACCCTGGTTGATGAGCCCGGCGCGGAGGTGTGGGGCGTGCTCTATGAGCTCTCCGCCACCGAACTCGACCGCTTCGATGCTTGGCAGGGCGTCAAGCTCGACGGCGGCGGATCGTACTTCCACTACCCGGTCGAAGTGATCGATGAGCACGGCCAGGCGCTCGACGCGCTGTTCCACCGCAAGACCGAGATGGGGCCGCAACAGCCGGCAAGCCGCGACTATCTCGACTTCATTCTCGCCGGCGCGCGCGCCCGGGGCCTGCCGGCACATGCAATCGCAGCGCTCGAAGCCTGCCCTGCGGTGCAGGCGCGCTATCCGGTGCCGAAGATGAACACCGACATCAAAGCGCTGGCCTCGAAGCTGTCCTGCGCCTGCTGACAATGTGATCCAGCGGTCCCGGCAAAGCCGGAGCACCGCGCCATTAGGAGACTTGGAATGACCGACCCCGCCTCCGACCTGTTGTCCCGACCGATGCGGCGGCGGAGCCGCGAAATCACCGACCGCGCCGAGATCGACGCGATTCTGGCGAGCGACAGAGTGCTGCATCTGGCGCTGGCGCGCGACAACGTGCCGTTCCTGGTGCCGGTGTTTTACGGCTTCGACGGCAAGGCGCTGTATGTCCATTCGGCCAGCGCCGGCACCAAGATCGAGATCCTCAAGGCCAACAACCGCGTCTGCTTCGAAGTGACGACCGAGAACGGCGTTGTGACGGCAGAGGCGGCCTGTGATTTCGAAGCCAAGCACCGCACCGTGATCGGCTTCGGCCGCGCCAGCTTCGTCGACGACGTCGCCGAGAAGACCCGGGCGCTGGACCTGATTGTCAGCCGTTTCACCGACCGCAAGTTCGACTATCCAGCGGAAAAGCTCGGCATCACCAAGGTGATCCGGATCGACATCGACAGCATCAAGGGCAAAGCCTACGGCTTCGGCGAACCGCGCCCCGAGCAGCCCGGCGAGACCGATTTATCGGATCAGCCTCCCAACGCCGTCATTCCGGGGCGCGGCCCGAAGGGCCACGAACCCGGAATCTCGAGGTGCTCTGAACGTCGAGATTCCGGGTTCGCGAGCTGCGCTCGCGCCCCGGAATGACTGGCGGAAGTGCAGGACGCCTCACAACAGCACAGACGTTGAGCGGCCCTCAAAACCACCCGTGATACGCGCGCACCTTGTAGTTGCCGCCGATCACCAGGAACTCGCCTTCATAGCCGAGGACTTGGCGCTGCAGCAGGCCGGGGAAGAACAGCAGCTTCACTGTCGGCACCTCGGTCTCCAGCACCCAGTCGCCGAACTCCTCGGCGCGTTCTTTGGAGTCGCTGAACGACACCAGATTGTTCAGCCGAACCGTGCATAACCGCTGTCTTGCATCGCCCTCGACCAGCTGCTGCTCGACATCATTGGTGCCGCGCCACAACCGAACGAAGCGCGGGCCCGGTGTCTTGAAGCGGCGGATGCTCCACTGGCAATATTCGTACAGCAAATCGAATTGCTGGAAGATGCAGTTGTTGTGAAAGCGGGCGTCGGTCTTTTCCTGCAAGTAAGTCGCCCACGCCGCCGACGGAAATAGTCCGAGCCGCTGCTTGTGAAAGGTCGGCACCAGACCGAACCGGCTTTCGACCCAGCCTTTCAGCACCGCCGCCTTCGGGCAGTCGGATTCGACACCCCAGCCGCGCAGTAGATCGAGATAGCTGGTCGGATGCCGCGCTGAGCCGGGCTGCTGCGCTCCAGGCGCGAGGCCGAACTCGAGCTCCATGTAGTGCTCGAACACTTCGGCCGCCGTCGCCGGATACTCGCAGGCGGCCAGCAGCCGGAACAGCCCCGGATGGGTCTCTCGCGTGCCATGGATGGTGATGCGCCGCAGGCAGCGATTGAACGCCGTCGAGCCGATCAGCCCGACCGGCACGCCCACCATATTGGTGCAGTACCAGCGTTCGGGATCCTCGCTCACCGGAGGAGAAGGGATAGGTTCGTCCATGCGTGGCTGCGAGACCGGAGTGCCGACGCTGCATTTGATCGGGACATCGGTCCCTCATCAAGCCCACCTGTCGGAGGGGGCAGCTGCTCTGATCACGAGTGACTCGCAACTTATCCTGGATGACACCTCTTCAAGCGAGCCATCGTTTCCGTACTCAACAGAGATTCGCGGACAGAGCGCCTGTTTCGAACCGGTTCGCGGGTGCGTGCGCCGCAGCAGAAAGTTCTCTTCATCCGATCGCGCAAACCGCGGCGTTTTCTCATTCGTGCGATCCCGCGCCAAATCGATCTTATTTTTCGGCGCACGTTGACTTCACAACGGCGTTTGGCAGAGTTGGCTCGTCCGATGTTCTTCGTGAGCGCGGATCGCGGGATTTGACGGAGCAGCTTGCGCCGCGGGTTTAATCGCTAAAGCGCCACGACACGGCTCGTGGGCTCCTTTGTTGACGGAGATCGGCTCATGAACGCCAACATCTCGATCATTGCTGACTTATCTGCACCGCAATTCGGTACTCCGCTTGCGCTCATCACGGCCGTCTCGGCCTCGCGCGGTGCGATCTCGTCGGGCCACGCACTCTCCCGCTCCGGCCTCTGTCGTAGCTGTCGAATGAATCTCGGCTGACGCCGACGCCGTTTCGACACCACCGACATCATCAGAGATCAGAAGGCGCTGGCTTTGCCAGTGGGAGATTCATGTCCGACGCTTACGTTATCGAAGTTCAAGCCCGCACCGCCGGCATCGTCGTCCGGGATGGACGCAAGTTCTGCTTCTTCGCCGCGCATCACGATTTCAACAGTCTGGAGCGCCGCTCGTTCGGTTCGCTGGTCGCCGCCCAGAAGGCCGCGACCCGCTGCTGGAAGGAAGGTCGTCCGCGGCTGCAATAGCCCGGAGCGGCAGCGTTTCTCTCCCTTATCCAGAACGGCTCGCCAAAGCCGCTTTCGCGACGTGATCGTCGCGGAGGCGCGGCTGGCACCATGAGCCGCGCCCACGACACGAATCTTCTGCGGCAGCGCAGGATCGGGAAATGCCGATCTCGCTCCGCCGCGGATTTCGAAATGGCCGCCGGATCGGGCGGCCGATAGTTTCCCCGCAAACCACGACCACCAAGATGGTCACGTATCGAGGTTGAATTCCCATGGTTCGTAAACTCGTTTTCGCCGCGGCCGCTTTCGCCGCGCTCACCGCCGCGGCTCCGGCCTTCAGCACCGAGGTGGTCCGGATCGGCACCACCGCCGGTCCCTACGCCGAGATCCTGCGCTACGCCGGCGACCTCGCCGCCAAGCAGGGCATCGAGGTGAAGATCACCGAATTCACCGACTACACTGTGCCGAATGCGGCGCTGGCGCAGGACGATCTCGACATCAACAACTTCCAGCACCAGCCCTATCTCGACAACCAGGTGGCGCAGCGCGGCTACGACATCGTCTCGATCGCCAAGAGCATCATCGTGCCGATCGGAATCTATTCGAACAAGGTCAAGACGCTGACCGACATCAAGGACGGCGCCAGCGCCGCGATCCCGAACGATCCCTCCAACGGCGCTCGTGCGCTGCAGCTGTTCGAGAAAGCCGGGCTGATCAAGCTGAAGCCGGGCATCGGCATCAAGGCGACAATCGCCGACATCGCCGAGAATCCCAAGCATCTGAAGATCGTCGAACTCGACGCCGCACAGCTGCCGCGTTCGCTGAACGATCTCGACTTCTCGGCGGTCAACCTCAACTACGCGCTGAGCGCGGGGCTTGATCCGAAGAGCGCGTTGCTGCTCGAAGGCGCCGATACCAACTGGAACTTGGTGTTCGCGGTCCGCGCCAAGAACAAGGACAACGCCACACTGAAGAAGTTCGTCGAGATCTATCGCTCGCCGGAGGTGAAGGCCTTCACCGAAAAGCGCTTCAACGGCACAATTCTCACTACCTGGTGAGACCGGCCGCCGCGACGACGATCCACGCCATTTCTGTCATCGACAACGCGACCGGCCGCCCTGCGGCCGGTCGTCGGCATTCAGGAACACTGCACATGACCACGACTTCCGACGAGCGGCCGTATTGGGACGCCAAGCTCGAAACCCAATCGCGCGCCGACTGGGACGCGCTGAAACTGTCGCTGCTGCAAAAGCACGTCGCCCACGCCTATGCGGGCTCGCCGGCCTATCGCGCCGCGTTCGACGCCGCGAAGGTTTCGCCCGACCAGATCAAATCGCTCGACGACATCCGCCGCTTTCCGTTCATCGACAAGCGCACGCTGCGTGACCGCCAAATCGCAGTACCGCCGTTCGGCGATCTCGTCGCAGTGCCGGAACGGGACATCGTCTATATCTCCGCGTCGTCCGGCTCGACCGGCGTGCCGACCGCCTCGCCGTTCACGCAGTCCGACTTCGACGGCTGGATCGACTATGAGGCGCGGCAATTCTGGTCGTCCGGGATGCGGCCAAGCGATCGCTACGTGCATTCGCTGAACTTCTCGCTGTTCATCGGCGGCCCGTGCGTGCTCGGTGCGCAGAAGCTCGGCGCGCTGACGATCCACGCCGGCACCATTCCGTCCGACCGGCTGCTGCAGATCCTGCGCCAGTTCCAAGCCACGGTGATCTGGACTACACCGTCTTACGCCTGGTACCTCGGCGAGACCGCGATCAAGGAAGGCTACGACCTGCGCAAGGATCTGGCCGTCCGCCGGATCTTCGTCGCTGGCGAGCCCGGCGGCTCGATCCCCGAGACCCGGGGCCGCATCGAGCAGCTGTGGGGCGCGTCGGTGTACGATTATTACGGCCTGTCCGACATCTTCGGCTCTTGCGCCGGGATGTGCGAGCAGAAGGAAGGGCTGCACTGGGCCGAGGATCACATCTTGGTTGAAGTGATTGATCCCGACAGCGGCGAGCCGGTGAAGCCGGGCGACCGCGGCGAGATGGTGCTGACCACACTGCAGAAGACAGCGCGGCCGATGATCCGTTTCCGCACCGGCGACATCGTCAGCTTCAATCCGGAGGCGTGCCGCTGCGGCCGCACCGCGATCCGCCTCAACGGCGTCCACGGCCGGCGCGACGACATGCTGATCATCAAAGGCGTCAACCTGTTCCCGAGCGACGTCGAAGCCGTAGCGCGGCAGGATCATGAGCTGACCGGCGAATATCGGCTGGTGGTCGACCGGATCAATCACCTCGACCGTCTCACCGTCGAGGTCGAGCACATCCACGGCTACAACGGCGAGACTCACACGCTCGCCGACCGGTTCGAACGCAAGCTCAAGGCCATCACCGGCGTCTCGGCCGCGGTCTCGGTGCTGAAGCCCGACACCCTGCCGCGGGCCACGCACAAGGCCAAGCGGGTCGAGGACCGGCGCAGCGGGGTGTGGAGCTGAGGAAGAAGCCGGAGGATCAGGCGGCGGAGTGTCAGCGTTCCGCCGCACCTCTCCGCACCGTCATTGCGAGGAGGCGAAGCCGACGAAGCAATCCAGCTCCGTACGCGCGGCCTTGTGGATTGCTTCGCTGCGCTCGCAATGACGGGGAATGGGGGCGTTGCTAACAGGCGACGAGTCCGGTAGCTCGCATGGAGCGAAGCGAAATGCGGGGCAGCGCCTGCCGTTAAGCACGGCGTTATTAAAGGACCCGGCGGATTGCGCTGCGCTCCATCCGGGCTACGTTCTGCGGATCGAGGCGGCGTAGTTGTTTGGCCAGGTTGATTGAAGTTGAGGCGTCACCGCAAATACAGCGTCATCCGCGGGCTCGACCCGCGGATCCATCGCGCGCGTAGCGCGCATCTTGCAAAGACTGATGGATCGCCGGGTCGAGCCCGGCGATGACGCATCTGTCAGGAGTAGCCGCAGAGCGCGGCGCATCCTCACCACGCCGGAATGTACGTGCCCTTGAAGCGGGTTTCGACGAACTGCTTGACCGGGTCGGAGTGATAGGCGTCGATCAGCTGCTTGACCCAGGGCTTGTCCTTGTCTTCTTCGCGCACCGCGATGATGTTGACCCAGGGGCCTTCGACGTTCTCGCGGGCGAGCGCGTCCTTGGACGGATCGAGGCCGGCCTGCACCGCATAGTTGTTGTTGATCGACACCAGATCAACGTCCTGCAACGAGCGCGGCAGCTGCGCGGCGTCGAGTTCGACGAATTTCAGCTTCTTCGGATTGTCGATGATGTCGGCGACCGTCGCGGTGGCGCCGACGCCCTCCTTCAGCTTGATCAAGCCATGCAGCGCCAGGATCTGCAGGCCGCGCGCGCCGTTGGACGGATCGTTGGCGATCGCCACGGTGGCGCCTTGCTTGAGATCGGCCAGCGCCTTGACCTTGACCGAGTACACGCCCTGCGGCGACGCGATGGTGTTGGCGACCTTGACGATCTTCCAGCCGGTCTTGGCGACCTGCGCCTTCAGATACGGCTCGTGCTGAAACGAATTGGCCTCAAGTTCCTTCTGCGCCAGCGCTTGGTTCGGCACCACGTAGTCGGTGAACTCGACAGGCTTGATGTCGAGGCCACGCTCGGCGGCGACCTTCTTGACCACGTCGAGAATCTCGGCATGCGGACCGGCGGTGACGCCGACACGGATGGTTTCGGCATGGGCGGCGCCGGCGAAAGCCAGCGCGATCAGGGAAACGGCAAGACGGCGCATTCGAATACTCCTGGTCTGAACAGCGAAAATTAGTGACGACGGATGCGGCGCTTATCGAGCTTGCGCGCCAGCGTGTCGCCGAGTGTCTGCACGCCCTGCACCAGCGCGATCAGCACCAACACCACGGTCAGCATCACCTCCGGCATGAAGCGCTGGTAGCCGTAGCGAATGCCGAGGTCGCCGAGACCACCGCCGCCGACGGCACCGACCATCGCCGAATAGCCGAGCAGACTGACGATGGTCAGTGTCAGCGCCATCGTCACCGCCGGCATCGCTTCGGGCAGCAGCACCTTGCGGACGATCTGCAGCGGGCTGGCGCCGAACGCACGCGCGGCTTCAATCAGGCCGTGATCGACCTCGCGGATGGCCGCTTCGATGACGCGGGCAATGAACGGGATCGCAGCGATCGTCAGCGGCACGGTCGCCGCCGCGGTGCCGATCGAGGTGCCGGCGATCAGCCGGGTCAACGGCACGATCGCCACCACCAGGATGATGAACGGCGTCGAGCGCGTCGCATTGACGACGACGCCGATCAGGCGATTGGCGATCGGCGCGGCAAACAGCTCGCCGGCCTGAGAGGTGGCGAGGAAGATACCGAGCGGCAGACCGATCAGCGTGCCGAACAGCCCCGCCAAGCCGACCATATAGAGGGTGTCGAGCGTCGACGACGCAATCATGCGAATGAGTTCAGGCGACATAGCCGAGCTGCTCCACCAGATTGTTGCCCGCCGACAGTTGCGCGATCACCTGGCGCAGCACGTCGGGGCCAGCGTCGAGCGACACGATCAGCGTGCCGAACGGATGGCCGGCGATCATCTCGACCTGACCCGAGAGAATGTTGAGATTGACGCCGAGATCGCGCGACACCCGCGACAGCAGCGGCTGGTTGGCGTCGCTGCCCTTGAAGGTGATGCGCAGCACCGCCTGGCCGCCCGGCGGCTGCTGCGGCTGCAGCTTCTCCAAAAGCCAGTCCGGCGCGCCGCTGCCGGTCACCGACGAGACAAACCGCCGCGTCACCTCGTGGCGCGGGGTGGCGAACACGTCGAAGGTTGCGCCGTCCTCGACGATCCGGCCCCCTTCAATCACCGCGACGCGGTCGGCCAGTGCTTTCACCACCGCCATTTCGTGGGTGATGAACAGGATGGTGAGATGCAGATCGCGATTGATCTGCTTCAGCAGCTCGAGGATCTGATCGGTGGTTTCCGGATCGAGCGCCGATGTGGCTTCATCCGACAGCAGCACCGAGGGTTCGGTCGCGAGCGCGCGCGCAATGCCGACTCGCTGTTTCTGGCCGCCGGACAGCTCCGCCGGATAGCGGTCGCGCTTGTCGGCGAGCCCGACCATGTCCAAGAGCGGCAGCACGCGCTTTTCGATCTCGGCTTTGGGCGTGCCGGCGATCTCGAGCGGCAGTGCGACGTTGCCGAACGCGGTGCGCGACGACAGCAGATTGAAGTGCTGGAACACCATGCCGATCGAGCGCCGCGCAGTGCGCAGATCGCGTTCGGACAGCGCGGTGATTTCGACGCCGTTGACGACGACGCGACCGCTCGACGGCTTGTCGAGGCCGTTGATCAGCCGGATCAGCGTCGACTTGCCGGCGCCGCTGCGGCCGATCACGCCGAGGATCGAGCCTTTCGGCACGGTCAGGCTGATGTCGTCGAGGGCGACCACTTCGGCGCTGCTCTTCCGCGCCGGATACACCTTGCGGACACGGTCGATCAGGATACCGGTCGTCGGCTGCGACGATACAAAGGCGGGGCGCTCTCCCGCGGGCGGTTGCCAGGGAGCATTCATGATGGGCTCGTTCATCGATTCCAGGTGGCCGCCCGCGTGGCGGCGTTCCCTATCGACTACCGGCCGGCCTCCCGCATCGCAATGCCTGGAGAATAAAAACAACGCGTCCGTCGCACTGACAGCAAATCGCGACCAAGATCTGACCCGAAAGCGCCAAACAGGAGAAAATTCTTTCGCAGGCGCGCGACCTCAGATACCACCACCGTCCTCGAAGGCGTCATACCGCGCCTTTGCCTGGGTGATGACGCTGTTCGGCGGCACGTCGCGCGTCAGCCAGACGCCGCCGCCAACCTGTGAGCCCTGCCCGATCGTGACCCGCCCGAGCACCGTGGCGCCGGCATAGATCACGACCTCGTCCTCGATGATTGGATGCCGGTCGCCACCCTTGACGATGCGGCCGTGCTCATCTGTCTCGAACCGCTTGGCCCCAAGCGTCACCGCCTGATACAGCCGCACCCGCTTGCCGATCCGCGCGGTCTCGCCGATCACCACGCCGGTTCCGTGATCGATGAAGAAGCTCTCGCCGATGGTCGCGCCGGGATGAATGTCGATGCCGGTCTGCGCATGGGCGATCTCGGCGACGATCCGCGCCAGCATCGGCACGCCGAGCACGTACAGCCGGTGCGCGATGCGATGCCGGATCATCGCGGCGACGCCCGGATAGCAGAACACGACTTCGTCGAGGCTCTTCGCTGCCGGATCGCCATCGAACGCGGCGCGGATATCGCTGTCGAGCAGCGCCCGGATGCGCGGCAGGTCGTGGGCGAAATCCGCCGCGATAGTCAGCGCCTGCTGTTCGATCTCGCCGGGCTTGGCGGCGCCGTCGAGATCGGCAAGGCGCAATTCGCGCCCGACCTCGCGGCGCAGCCGGCGCAGCGCCTGCTCGATGGTGTCGGCGACATAGATGTCGAGGCTGTCTTCCGACAGGCCAGCCGGGCCGAAGTGACGCGGATACAATGCCGCGACCAGCGCATCAACGATGCCCGCCACCGCTTCGCGCGACGGCAATTCCGGAAGCGACCGGCCGCGATAGCGCCGCCGCTGAGAGATGGCGCGGAGCCCTGCGAGTTCGGCGACGATCTCGCCGAGGTCCCATGCTGGCTCAGTGACGACACGGGGCTCGGCGGATTGCGACATGCAGGGTCAGCTCCGGTGAGTGGTTGTAACGTGCGTTTCGCGCCTATCCACGGGTCATTGCGAGGAGCGAAGCGACGAAGCAATCCAGCTGCGTCCAGGGCATTGGATTGCTTTGCTGCGCTCGCAATGACGAGCTTGATGAGTGTTTCGTTTGGTCAACGACCATCACGCTCGCACACCTCGCCCACTCTGCAGTCGGCGCAACGCGTCGACCAGCGCGTCGATGTCGTCATGGGTGTTGTAAAGGGCGAGCGACGGTCGCACCGTGCTTTCCAGACCGAACCGACGCAGGATCGGCTGGGCGCAATGATGGCCGGCGCGCACTGCGATGCCTTCGCGGTCGAGCGCCTTACCGACATCCTCGCTGCGGCAGCCATCGAGCACGAACGACAGGATGCCTGCCTTCTCGCGCGCGGTGCCGATCAGCTTGAGGCCCGGCACCGTCAGCAGATGCTCGGTGCCATAGGCGAGCAGCTCGTGCTCGTGCGCCGCAATGTTGGCCATGCCAATGCGCGTCAAGTAATCGATCGCCGCGCCAAGACCGACCGCATCGGCGATATTGCCGGTGCCGGCTTCGAACCGATCCGGTGGCCCCTGGAAGATCGTCTTCTCGAAGGTGACGTCGGCGATCATGTTGCCGCCGCCCTGCCACGGTGGCATCGCTTCGAGGACATCGGCCTTGCCGTACAGCACGCCGATGCCGGTCGGCGCGAACATCTTGTGACCAGAGAAGGCGTAGAAGTCGACATCCAGCGCCTGGACGTCGACCGGCATGTGGCAGACGCCTTGGGCGCCGTCGACCAACACCTTGGCGCCGTGGCGATGCGCCAGCGCGGTCATCTCAGCGACCGGGGTGACCGTGCCGAGCGCGTTGGAGACTTGCGTGAACGCAACGATCTTGGTCTTCGGCCCGAGCAGCTTCTCGTATTCGTCGAGCAGGATCTGGCCGTGATCGTCGACCGGCGCGACGCGCAAGCGAGCGCCCTTCTCGGCCGCGAGCTGCTGCCACGGCACGATGTTGGCGTGGTGCTCGAGATGCGACACCACGATCTCGTCGCCTTCGCCGACATTGCGGCGGCCCCAGGCCTGCGCCACGAGGTTGATCGCCTCGGTGGCGCCGCGCACGAACACGATATCCTTCACCGAAGGCGCGTTGATAAAGCCGCGCACCTTGTCGCGGGCCGCCTCATAGGCATCGGTCGACCGTGCCGCCAGCGTGTGGGCGGCACGATGGATGTTGGAGTTCTCGTGCGTGTAGAACTGCACCAGCCGGTCGATCACGCATTGCGGCTTCTGCGTCGTGGCGCCGTTGTCGAGCCACACCAGCGACCGACCATTGACGGTCTCGCGCAGGATCGGGAAATCACGCTTGAAGACGTTGGCGTCGAACGGCCGTGCACCGGACAGATCGAGCACATGAACGTCGGTGCGATGCTGCGGCGCCAGCCCGGTGAGGTCGAAGGTCTCGACACGGGGCGGCGCGGCCGATGCCGGCGTCGCATGGGCCAGGGCCGGATGGTCCGCAAGAAAGTACAGCGGCGCTGCCGTCGCCGCGGCGTCGGCACCGAATGGCCCCGCGCTCGGCCATGCAGTACGCGGCACGAAGCTGCGGGATTCGTCGAGCCGGCCTGGTAGCGCGGCCAGATCAGTGTCGCGCGCGAACACCGGCTGCACCGCCGGTGCAGACGGAGGCGGCGGCGCCACCGGCGGAGCCGCGAGCGGCACCTTCAGCTCCTGTGGCAACGAGCCAACCGCCGTGGTCGGCTCCGGCGCCAGATTAGGATCGAGCGCGAAGATCGGTGCCGACGGCCGCGCCGCGCCCACGGTGGGGATCGGCGAGGCCGCGCCGGGATTGTGGTTCGGCTTATAGGAGGGCGATAGCGCCGGCGTGCCGGGAATCGCATTGTGCAGCGGCTCGGCGGCAAACAGCGGCGCCGAGCCGAGCGCCGCACCGGGCTCCGGCACCGCCCCGGTCGGCAACGCCGAGAAGAACGCGTTGGCCAGCCGCGCAATCGAGGCGACATCCGGTGCACCGACCGCTGCGGCGGACGCCTGCTCCAGCGACGCCGGATGCGGCAGCGCTCCGCCTTGCGGCAGAGCCGCAGAGCCGGGATGCGGCAGAGTCGGCTCAGGTGTACTCATGATACGTACCGACCTCGACGTCATCGAGCACACCGAGCGCGTCCTCGGTCAGCACCGCCAGCGAGCAGTACAGCGAGATCAGATACGAGGCGATCGCCTTGCGGTTGATGCCCATGAACCGCACCGACAGGCTCGGCGCCACTTCGCCTGGCACGCCGGGCTGGAACAGGCCGACCACGCCCTGCTTCTTCTCGCCGGTGCGCAGCAGCAGGATCTTGGTGCGGCCGGCTTCGTCGAACGGCACCTTGTCGGACGGCACCAGCGGCAGCCCGCGCCAGGTGAGGAACGGCGAGCCGAACATGTTGATGGTCGGCGGCGGCACGCCGCGGCGGGTACACTCGCGACCGAACGCAGCGATCGCGCGCGGATGCGCCAGGAAGAACGCCGGCTCCTTCCAGACTTTGGTGATCAGCTCATCGAGATCATCCGGGGTCGGCGGGCCCTTCCGGGTCGAAATCCGCTGCGACGGCGCGGTGTTGGCGAGCAGGCCATATTCGGCGTTGTTGATCAGTTCGCCTTCCTGGCGCTCCTTGACCTTCTCGATCAGCAGCCGGAGTTGCTCCTGGATCTGATCGAACGGATGGCTGTAGAGGTCGGACACGCGGGTCTGCACGTCCAGCACAGTCGTCACCGCGTTGAGAAAGTACTCGCGCGGATGCTCCTCGTAGTCGACGAAGGTCTCCGGCAGATCCGGATCGCGGTCGCGCCGCGGGCTGCATTCGACATCGAACGAGGCAGATGCGGTCGCGCCGCGCGTTTCCTTGACGCGATTGAGACGGAAGATACCAGCCTCGACCGGAGTCCATTGCAATAGCGGCACCAGCCAGCGCGGTGAGATGCCGCCCCATTGCGCACGGGTCTTGGTCGCGTTGGCGAGTTGGCGCGCAGCGCCTTCAGCGAGCGTCCTGCGGACTTCGGTATCTTCAGTCATGAATCACTACCCTCGGCGCCGCGGCACCCAAGTGCCGGCGCGTCGCTCAAATGGACCACCTTCGCGGAATAGGAGAAGATTTGAGTTGTGTCCATGTCAGCGATCTGTCGCCAAACACGCAACTAATAGAATAGATTTCTACTAACAGATGCACTCAACTCATAGCTGTCGATTCAGCCCGGGCGATTAGCAGTGCATTTTCTCGAAGGCACCCATCGAAGAATGAGTTCCTTCGCGCCACGAGAATAATTCTTTAGATGGATGTGGAATTGTGGCCCGGCGGCCACTGCGGGGCCGGCAGTAGGCGCCGGACCGGTGTCACCGCACCAGGAAGGGCTCGATGCAGCCGGCGCGCGCGCCAGCCCCGTGGCGGATGCCGAAACGGCACCCTTGCGCCTGGATACCCTGCAGGGGTATAGTTATCAAAATGGAGACCGTTGCACCTTCCATAAGCGTCGGTCTTGAAATTGACGCGTGACAAGTCTTACCTCTGGCGTCGTGCTATCGGATCACCGATAGCCCTTGGCGAGCTGAAAGCGGGATGCGACTGTTCCGGACGATCTTGGCGCTGATGATGGCGTTGTCGCTGGCGGCTTTGCCGGTCGGCTCGGCGTCGGCCGTCATGCTGCCTACCGGGCCGGCGGAAGCTGCGCAGCACGTCCAGCACCACGAGCATCACGCTGGCACCCACGTCACCGCCGCCGTCGAATCCTGCCACGGCGCCACCGCCGATGCGGCGCCAATAACGCCCTCCCTGCCGAAACATCCGGCCAAGTGCCCGCTCGGGTTCTGCTGCGTCGGCGCCTCGGTCGGCTTCTCGCCGGTGGCTACGGTGCCGGTGAAGTTCATCGCCCAACGCGCCGGCACGGTGTTCCCCCCGGCCGACCTGTTCGTGCCGGACCACGCCGGCAGCCCGCCGTTCCGGCCTCCTCGCGTCTGATCTCTCGCTGACCGCCGCGCTGGCGTTTCGCCCGCGCCGACAAATGCTGCGTGCCGTTCGGCCGCAGCACGAGATCAGACACGTTTGGAGATCATAATGACTGCGAAATTCAGCACCGCAGCGGCCTGCGCCGCCGCACTCACCCTGTTTGCGACCGCCGCAACGGCCGACGCGGGTGACTACACCTTCGAGCCCAAGACCCCCGAGATGAAGAAGGGCGACGACGTCACCGTCGCGATCCGCCTCACCCACAAGACCACCGGCAAACCGGTGGAAGGGGCGGTGATCTTCAAGACCCGCGTCGACATGGCGCCGGACAACATGGCCGACATGGTGTCGCCGGTGACGGCGCTGCCGTCGCCGGAGCCCGGCGTGTACGCCTTCAAGACCGACCTGCCGATGGCCGGCCGCTACCAGATCACGCTGTCGGCGAAGGTCCAGGGCGAGCCTGAGACCGTCACCGGCAAGGTGATCGTCAAGGCGTTCAAATAGGCCAGCGCGGCGCCGCAGCCGCGGCGCCGCCATCCTTCCTATCTCCCGAATTCGGATGCGCCCTCGCGGCGCGCGACGGTGCACGTCATGACCAAGCTGCGCTCACCCTCCCTGCTGTTTCTGATCGGCCTCTGTCTCGCGTCGCCCGCTGCGGCCGACGACCGGTCGCCGCTGTACTACCGCGATCCATCCGGTGCGCCGCGCTGGTCGGCGGTGCCGAAGGCCGATGCGCAAGGCCGCGCTTATCTGCCGGTGTATGAGGCCGACGAGCCCTCTGCGCAGCCGGCGCCGAAGCCCGCAGCCGATCCCACCCGTAAGATCCTGTACTACCGCAATCCGATGGGGCTGCCCGACATCTCGAAGGTGCCGAAGAAGGACTCGATGGGGATGGACTACGTCCCCGTCTATGAGGGCGAGGACAGTGCGGACGGCACGGTGAAGCTGTCGCCCGGTAAGATCCAGCGCAGCGGCGTCAAATCCGAGCCCGCCGAACGCCGCGCCCTGCATGTGATGGTGAAGGCGCCGGGTGTGATCCAGCTCGACGAGCGCCGCGTCTCGGTGATCACGATGCGCAGCGAGAGCTTCGTCGAGAAGATCGCCGACGTCACCACCGGCAGCTTTGTCAAGGCCGGGCAGCCGCTGATGCAGATCTACAGCTCGGCAATCGCGTCGGCTGCAGCCGAATATCTGTCGACCATCAACTCGAAGACCACCAGCACGATCGAAGCGTTCGGCCGCGGCTCGCGGCAGCGGCTGGTCAATCTCGACGTGCCCGACGAGACCATCGCCGAACTGGAGCGGACGCGGACCGCGCCGGTGACGGTGCAATGGCGCGCTCCTCGCGACGGCATCGTGCTGGAGCGCAATGCAATCGACGGCATGCGCGCCAATGTCGGCGATGTGCTGTTTCGGATCGCTGACATCTCAACGGTGTGGGCGTTGGTCGACGTCGCTGAACGCGATCTCGGCTCTGTCGCTGTCGGCCAGAAGGTAACGATCCGGGCCCGCGCCTTCCCGGATCGCGCGCTGTCCGGAACGATCGCGGTGATCTATCCGCAGGTCAATCGTGACACCCGCACTACGCGGCTGCGCGTCGAGCTGGCAAACCCGGACCTAAAGCTGCTGCCGGACATGTATGTCGATGCCGAGATTGACATCGCCGGCGATGAGCCGGCGCTGACGATCCCCACCTCCGCCGTGCTTGATAATGGCAGCCGCCGCATCGTGCTGGTGGACAAGGGCGACGGCCGGTTCGAGCCGCGGACGGTGACACTCGGACGCCGCGGCGACGGCGTCGTCGAGGTCAAACACGGCATCGACGAAGGCGAGGCGGTGGTCACTTCCGCCAACTTCCTGATCGACGCCGAGAGCAACCTGAAGGCCGCGCTAAAGGGCTTTGCCGACGGAGCGAACGCCCCGACCAACGAGCCGCAGACGTCGTCTCACAATCACGCACACGACCACGCCGGAGCCCAGCCATGATTGCCCGGATCATCGCCTGGTCGGCGCGCAATCTGCTGCTGGTGCTGTTCGGCACCGGCTTCGCGGCAGCCGCAGGCCTCTACGCCCTGCTGCATCTGCCGCTCGACGCCATACCGGATCTCTCCGACACCCAGGTCGTCGTCTACACCGAATATCCCGGGCAGGCGCCGCAGGTGATCGAGGATCAGGTCACCTATCCGCTGACCACCGCGATGCTGACGGTGCCGAAGTCGAAAGTGGTGCGCGGCTTCTCGTTCTTCGGCGTGTCGTTCGTCTACGTGATCTTTGAGGACGGCACCGACATCTACTGGGCGCGGTCGCGGGTGCTGGAATTCCTCAACGGCGCCGCCTCGCGCCTGCCGGCAGGCGTCGCGCCGAGCATCGGCCCGGACGCCACCGGCGTCGGCTGGGTCTATCAATACGCAGTGATGTCGAAGCAGCTGAACCTTGCAGACACCCGCACCATCCAGGACTGGAATCTGCGGTTTGCGCTGGCCAAGGCCGAAGGCGTTGCCGAGGTCGCCAGCATCGGTGGCTTCGTCAAGCAGTACAATGTCGTGCTCGATCCGCAGCGGATGCGTGACCGCGGCATCACCATGGCGCGGATGCGCGAGGCGATCCGCGCGTCGAATGCCGATGTCGGCGGCCGCACCGTCGAACTGTCGGAGTTCGAATACGTCATTCGCGGCAAGGGCTACATCAAGGACATCAACGACCTCGGCAACATCGTGTTGAAGGCCAGCGGCGGCACACCGGTGCTGCTGAAGGACGTGGCGCGGGTCGAACTCGGCCCCGACGAACGCCGCGGCATCGCCGAGTTCAACGGCGAAGGCGAAGTCGCCAGCGGCATCGTGCTGCAGCGCTTCGGCGTCAACGCGCTCGACGTGATCGAACACGTCAAGAAGCGCTTCCAGGAAATCGCCAGCAGCCTGCCGAAATCGGTCGAGATCGTGCCGGTGTATGACCGCTCGACGCTGATCTACAGCGCGATCGATACGTTGAAACACACCCTGCTCGAAGAGAGCCTGGTGGTCGCCGCGGTGTGCATCATCTTCCTCCTGCACGTCCGCAGCGCGCTGGTGGCGATCCTGATGCTGCCGATCGGCGTGCTGATGGCCTTCGCCGCAATGAAGCTGCTCGGCCTCGGCTCCAACATCATGAGCCTCGGCGGCATCGCGATCGCCATCGGCGCCATGGTCGACGCCGCGATCGTGATGATCGAGAACGCCCATAAGCACCTGGAGCGCGCCGAGCCGGGCAAATCACGCGTCGTGATCCTGATCGAGGCTGCCTCCGAAGTCGGACCGGCGCTGTTCTTCAGCCTCTTGATCATCACCGTGTCGTTTCTGCCGATCTTCACGTTGGAATCGCAGGAGGGGCGGCTGTTCGGACCGCTCGCCTTCACCAAGACATTCGCGATGGCGGCAGCGGCGCTGCTGTCGGTGACGCTGGTGCCGGCCCTGATGGTGATCTTCGTCCGCGGCAAGATCGTGCCGGAGCATCGCAACATCATCAACCGCGCGCTGATCTGGATCTATCGTCCGGTGATCCGCGGCGTGCTGCGCGCCAAGACGCTGGTGATCGTGCTGGCGCTGGTGGTGCTCGGCGTCTCGATCTGGCCGGCGCGCCAGCTCGGCACCGAATTCATGCCCTCGCTTGACGAAGGCACGCTGCTCTACATGCCGACCACCCTGCCCGGCCTGTCGATCACCAAGGCGGCCGAGCTGCTGCAGATGCAGGATCGCATCATCCGCGGCTTCCCCGAGGTCGCCTCGGTGTACGGCAAGGCCGGCCGCGCTTCGACTGCGACCGATCCGGCACCGACCGAAATGTTCGAGACGGTGATCAACCTCAAACCGAAAGCAGAATGGCGACCGGGTCTCACCACCGACGGGCTGATTGCCGAGATGGACAAGGCGCTGCAATTCCCCGGCGTCTCCAATGCCTGGACGATGCCGATCAAGGCGCGGATCGACATGCTGTCGACTGGCATCCGCACGCCGGTGGGCGTCAAAGTGATCGGTACCGATCTGGCCGAGATCGACCGCCTCGCCAAACAGGTCGAGCAGGTGCTGAAGACCGTCCCCGGCACCTCCTCGGCCTATGCCGAACGCACCATCGGCGGCTATTACCTGGAGATCGTTCCGGATCGAACGGCGCTGGCACGCTACGGCCTCGCGATCCAGGACGTGCAGGACACCATTGCCACTGCGCTCGGCGGCCAAACCGTGACCACGACGGTGGAAGGCCGGCAGCGTTTCACCGTCAACATGCGCTATCCGCGCGAGTTGCGCGACGATCCACAAGGAATCGCCCGCGACGTGCTGGTGCCGCTGCCGGCCGGCGGCGCCGTGCCGCTCGGCGAGGTGGCGACGGTGCAGCCGGCGCGCGGCCCAACCTCGATCCGCACCGAGAACGGCCAGCTGGCGACCTATATCTATGTCGATATCCGCGATCGCGACCTCGGCGGCTACGTCGCCGACGCCAAGCAGGCGGTGCAGGCCGTCGTCAGCTTCCCGCCCGGCACCTATGTGACCTGGAGCGGGCAGTACGAGTATCTCGAACGCGCCACCGCACGGCTGAAGATCGTGGTGCCGCTCACGCTCGCGATCATCTTCCTGCTGCTGTACCTGAACTTTCGATCGCTGACCGAGACGCTGATCGTGATGTTGTCACTGCCCTTCGCGCTGGTCGGCGGGCTGTGGCTGATGTGGGCGCTCGGCTTCAATCTGTCGGTCGCAGTCGCAGTCGGCTTCATCGCGCTGGCCGGTGTCGCAGCAGAGACTGGCGTGGTGATGCTGATCTATCTCGACCACGCCCTGGCCGCAGCCAAAGCGCGATGCGCCGCTGAAGGCCAACGGTTGACTCCGCGCGATCTGCAGGACGCGATCATGGAGGGAGCGGTCGAGCGCGTCAGGCCGAAGATGATGACCGTGGTGGCGATCATGGTGGGCCTGCTGCCGATCCTGTGGAGCAGCGGCACCGGCTCCGAGATCATGCAGCGGATCGCGGTGCCGATGATCGGCGGCATGGTGTCGTCGACACTGCTGACGCTGATCGTGATCCCGGCGATCTACGGCCTGATCGAAGGCTTTAGGCTGAACCGCGCAGCCCGCCGCGGCGAGGCCGGTGCGGCGCTGGCGCCGGGAGCGTAGTTGCTCCCGGCCGCTGATGGCTGGCTTAAGACGCTGAAGCCGGCCGCGGCTCCGGGCCGCGGCGGCGCAAGCTGCGCCACGCCCGTTCGGCGAGCGGCAGCAGGCCGCGCGGCGTGACGAGGATCACCACGATCACGACGACGCCATAGATGAAATAGTGCAGGCCCGGCACCGCACCGCCGAGCTGGCCGCGCAGCACCTCGCCGAGCGGCACCAGCAGCAGCGCACCGAGCGCCGGGCCGAACGCGCGGCCGAGCCCGCCGACGGTGGCGAACAGCACGATCTCGATCGTGATCGTCGGAGTCGCCAGCAGATACGGATCGGCGAAGGTCAGGTAACGCACATAGCAGGTGCCGACGATCGAGGTCAGCACCGCCGAGATCGTCATCGCGGTGATCTTGTGGCGCAGCACGTTGACGCCGATCGCCTGCGCGGCCTTCTCGTTATCGCGGATGGTGCGCAGATAATAGCCGAGCGGCGCATTGAGGATCGCGACGTTGACCAGCACCACAGCGGCCGCCAGTCCCAGCATCACCCAGAACGCACCGCGGCCGCCACCGAACTGAAACGCCCAGAAATCACCGGTGTCACGCGGCAGCAGCAGGCCTGAGGCGCCGCCGAGGAATTCCCAGCCTTCGACGATGATCGCGCCCATCTCGGCGAATGCCAGCGTGATCAGCACGAAGGAGAGATGGCCGAGCTGAAAGCGGAAGTCGATCCAGGCGATCATGGCGCCGAGTGCGCCGGCGATCGCCGCGGAGATCACCAGCCCGGCCCACATGTTGATGCCGAACTTGACCAGCAGCGCGGTCGACAGCATCGCGCCGATGCCGATGAACAGGCTGTGCGCCAGCGACACCTGCCCGGCCATGCCGCCGACGATGTTCCAGGCCGACGCCAGCGCCACATAGACCAGCGCCAGGGTCAGAAGGTGCAGGTGGTAGCTGTTCAGCGCCAGCGGCAGGCAGGCCGCGAGAACCAGAATGCCCCACAGCCACGGCGACGCCAGGGTCTGGTAGAAGCCCTTGCCGATCATGACGTCCTCCAGGTCAGGCCCTGCGGCCGGAACAGCATGATCAGCACGAAGATCGCGTAAGGCACCAGACGGCCGAGCGTATCCGACACGTAGATCTGGCCGAACGCCTCGGAGATGCCGATCACCAGGCCGCTGAGCATGATGCTGACGAAATTGGTCATGCCGCCGAGCACCACAACCAGCAGCGTGATCACGGTGTACTGCAGGCCTTGGGTCGGTGTGATCGGCGTGCCCGGCAGCAGCAGCGCCGCGGCGACGGCGAGGATCGCGACGCCAATCGCGAAGGTGACGACCTGAACACGGCCGACGTCGACCCCCATCAACGCCGCGGCACGCGCGTTCTGATGCACAGCGCGGATCGAACGGCCGAAGTCGGTCGAGCGCAGCATCACGTAAAGCCCGATCGCCATCGCGAACGCGACCGCACATGCGATCAGATGCGGCAACCGCAGCACGACGTCGCCGAGGATGATCAGCTTGGATTCAACGATCGAGGGCGTGCGCGCCGGCTGGCCGCCGAACACCATCAGGATGCCGTTCTGCAGCACCAGGCTGAGACCAAGCGTGAGCTGCACGATCATCAGAAACTGGTGCCCGGCCATCGGCCGTAACAGATAGCGGTAGACCAGCCCACCGATCAGCGCCATCACCGGGATGGTGATCAGCGCCGACACGTACGGATCGAGCGCGAACGCCGAGAACAGCGCCAGCGCCATGAACATCGCCAGCGAAATGAAGTCGCCATGGGCGAAGTTGACGATGCCGGACACGCCGTACACCAGGCCCATGCCCAGCGCGAGCAGCCCGTAGGTGCTTCCGATCAGAACGCCTTGCGCCAAGGCCTGCCAGAATTCGCTCACTTGCCGTCTCCGTTTACAGGCCCAGATAGGCCTGCCGCGTGCGCGGATCGTCCCTGACCAAATCGGCCGCGCCCTCGACCGCGACTTGCCCGCGTTCGAGCACGTAGCAGCGCTGCGCATGGCGCAGCGTCAGATTGAGGTTCTGCTCGACCAGCAGCATGGTGAGGCCGCTCTGGTGCAACTGGTCGATGATCTCGAAGATGTATTGAACGAACAGCGGCGACAGGCCGAGCGAGGGCTCGTCCAGCATCAGAATGCGCGCTTCCGCCATCAGCCCGCGGCCGATCGCCAGCATCTGCTGCTCACCGCCGGACAGCGTGCCGGCGGCCTGTGTCAGCCGCTCCTTCAGCCGCGGGAACAGATCCAGCACCTTTTCCATCTGCGCGGGGCGATGCGGCCGGGCGCGGTCGCAGAACCCGCCGAGCAGCAGATTCTCGCGCACGCTCATCTCCGGAAACACCAGCCGCCCTTCGGGCACCTGGATGATGCCGAGTTCGACGCGCTCGCGCGCGGTGGCGCGGGTGACGTCCTGGCCGTCGAACAGGATGCGGCCGGACATCGGCGTCACGATCCCTGACAGGCAGTTGATCAGCGTGGTCTTGCCGGCATTGTTGGCGCCGAGCAGGCCGACGATTTCGCCGGACGCGAGCCTGAGCGACACATCGCGCAGGATCGGCGAGCCGCCATAGCCTGCGACCAGACCTTCGACCTCAAGCATCGAGATGCTCTCCGAAGTAAGCGTCGATCACCTTGCGGTCCTTGATGATCTCGTCGGGCGTGCCCTCGGCGATCTTCTCGCCGAAATTGATCACCACCATCCGGGTCGCCATCCGCATGATCACCGGCATCACGTGCTCGACCATCACGATGGTGACGCCGGAGCGGTTGAGCTCGCGGATGATCGCCATCGGCGCTTCGGTCTCGGCCATGGTGAGGCCGGCCATCACCTCGTCGAGCAGGATGCACTGCGGATCGGTCGCGACGCATTTGGCGACCTCGAGCAGCTTCTTGTCCTGCAGCGACAGCGTCGCCGGCGTTTCATCGAGCTTCGCGCCGAGGCCGACGCGCGTAAGCACCTCGGCTGCATAATCGATCGCCTGCCGCAACGGCCTCCGGGTCAGCGCCGCCGTGGTGACGACCTCGAGCGTCGTCATGTCGGCGAAGGTCTGGACGATCTGGAAGCTGCGCACCAGGCCGCGGCGCGTCAGCCGGTCGGGCGAAATGCCGGTGATGCGCTGGCCGTCGAACCGAACGTCGCCGCTCGACGGCGCAATGAAGCCGGAGACGACGCCGAACAGCGTCGTCTTGCCGGCGCCGTTGGGGCCGATGATGCCGAGGATCTCGCCCTTCTCGACGCCGAACGAGACGTCGTTCAGCGCGAGCAGGCCGCCGAAGCGTTTGCTGATGTTGTCGACTTCGAGAAGGGCCACGACGAGATCAGCTCTTGGGACGCGGAGCTGCCTGTGCGAACTCCTTCGGGAACACGACCTCCTGGCTCTGATCCGGCATCCACTGGATCATCATCGCCGAGCCGTCGGTCAGCAGACGATCCTCGGCGAACTGCAGGCCCTTCGGCTTGGCGATGTAGAGATGCGGATCGCCGAACGGGATCTTGAAGCTCTTGAAAGCCTCCAGCAGCGCGTCCGGCTCCAGCGACTTGGCGTTCTCCAGCACCTGCTGCAGCACGCGCGCTCCCTGGGCGTATTGAACCGCGCCCTGACCGATGCGATCGAGCTTGGCGACGTCGCGCAGCTCGGTGATGATCTTCTGCATCGAGTCCATCTTGGCACCGGCGCTGAAGCCGGTCATGCCGAACAGGTTGCGCGTCAGCACCGCCTTGCCGATCTCCGGGCCGAGATCCTTCCACAGCGACAGGTCCGAATAGCCGCCGGTGCCGCCGACGAACAGACTGCCCTGGTAATTCAGGTTATAGCGCGCCTGATGCATCAGAATTCCGTCGCGCGGCGTCACCAACCCGGTGACCACGTCCGGCTTGAGCGAGCGGATGCGGATCATCGCCGAGGTCTGGTCCTGCGCCTTGGTGTCGAGCGGCGCCTCGCCGATCACTTCGATGCCGCTGGCCTTCAGCTTCTCCACCAGGAACTTGTTGACCTGCTGGCCGGCCTCGTAGTTCGAGTAGCACATCACCGCGGTCTTGATCGGGAACTTGTCGTTGTCGCGCAGCGACACGATGAAATCGTGCATCGACTGCGCGTAGCCGCGGTCATACGGGTAGCCGAGCGAGAACATGTAGTTCGACTTGGCGCCCCCGGCCCAGATCGACAGCGTCGGCACCTTCAATTCGTCGAGCACCGGCGTCAGCGCCAGCATCTGGGCGCTGAGGATGGTGCCGGTGAGCAGCGGCACCTTTTCTTCGGTGATCAGGCGGCGCGCTTCGGTCGCGGTCCGCGCCGGCTGGCTGGCATCGTCGGCCTGCAGCAACTGAATCTTGGCGCCATCCTTGCTCTTGATGCCGCCGTTCTTGTTGATCTGATCGATGATGTAGTCGAACGCCGGCTTGCCTTCCTGCGCGTAGGCCGACAGACCGCCGCTCATCGAATTGATCACGCCGATCTTGATCGGCGCCGGCTCGGCGCTGGCGTTGCGAACCCAAGGCGCTGCGACCGTTCCGAGCACCAGACCAGTCGCACCGATTCCGAATGAACGTCGGGAAATGGACACGGGCGTTCCTCTTTGTTGTTCGTTGTTGTTGCAGCGTCGGCGGACTTATACGTGATGCCCGCCGAAAGTCACTCTCTAAACGCCGGCCTAACTACCAGCCTACGTTGTGACGGCGTCGTTCTCGCGCAGTCGCGCGGAGGCTGTTGCGGCGATGCGACCAGCCTGGAAGCCAGCCGCATCGTTTTCCTGCACGCGGAATAATCCGGGCGATGTCACGAAACCGCGGCAAGACCGTTGTTGATCACAACGACATCCCGTTCGGCCACTTTGGCGCGGAACGAAACTCGCCCTTCTGCATCGTTCCACACTTCGGTGACGATGGTTTCGCCGGGATACACCGGCGATGAGAACCGCACCTGCATCTTGGTCAGCCGTGTCGGATCGCCATCGCAGCACAGCTCGACCAAGGCGCGGCACACCACGCCGAAGCTGCACAGCCCGTGTAGAATCGGCTTGTCGAATCCGGCCTTGCGCGCGACGTCGGGATCGGCGTGCAACGGATTGTAGTCGCCGGACAGCCGATACAGCAGCGCGGCGCGCGGCGAGGTTGCGATCCGCAGCGACAGATCAGGCGCACGATCGGGCAGCGCGTGCGGCACCGGCAACGGCCCCGAAGGTCCTCCGAACCCGCCGTCGCCGCGCAGCATCGTAGTGGAGGTCAGGCGGCACAGCAGCTCGCCGGTCGCCTTGTCGACGACATCGCGCTCCGACAACAACACAGCGCCCTTGCCGGCGCCCTTGTCGAACAGACCGGTGACGCGCGAACGCCCCACCACCGTCGCCTTCGGCGGCAGCGGCTTGAAGATCTCGAAGCCCTGCTCGCCATGCAGAACCTTGCGCCAGTCGACGCCGGTGTCCTCATTGCCGAGCCAGAACCCCGGATAGCCGAGCACCACCGACATCGACGGCAGCACTTGCAAATTCTGCTCGTAGACGTAACGCAGTTGCTTCGCGTCGAGCGGGGCGTCGCCATAGCCGACGCCGAGCGCGTACAGCATGGTGTCGCGTTCCGTATAGCTCTGCTCGATGTCGGGAATGGGCCAGTTGCGCAAGCGCGCGGGGTCGATCGGCATCCTTCCGCTTCCTCTTGTTTTTGTGCAGCTTGCCACCGCGGTGGCTGTCGCACAATATGCGAAATCGATTTTCGCAAACATCTTTGACTCGCGGCCGCGCCGCACGGAAACCACGATCATGGCGGCGAAGACAACCACGCGCGGGCCCGCAGCCGCCAAGCGACGCGGTGGAGCGAAAGTCGCGAAGCGACCTCCTGCTGCGAGCTCGGAAGATCGCGCGCAACGCCGCGCCGAGCGACAATCGCTGCAGCGCGCATCGCGCCGGCCCCGCGCCGACGCCGCCGAACGCGATGATGCCGGCGGCCGACTGTTCGTCTCGGCGCTGGCGCGCGGCCTCGACGTGCTCGGCGCGTTTCGCGCCGGCGACCGCGCGCTCGGCAATCAGGAGCTCGCCGAGCGCACCGGATTGCCGAAGCCGACGATCTCGCGGATGACACACACGTTGATCCAGCTCGGCTACCTTACCTACGAGCCGCGCTCGGCGACCTACCAGCTCGGCGCCCGCGCGCTGGCGCTGAGCTACGCGGCGCTCGCCAATCTCGACGTCCGCAAAGCCGCACTGCCGATCATGACCAAGCTGGCCGAAGACAGCCAGCTGCATGTCGGGCTCGGCACCCGCGAACGGCTGATGATGCTGAACATCGAAAGCTGCGAGAGCGACGCGCTGATCGGCCTGCGGCTGCCACCGGGCTCCCGCGTGCCGCTCGCCACAACGTCGCTCGGCAAAGCCTATCTGGCGACGATCGGCGAGGATGAGCGCCGGGCGCTGCTGGCGGAATTGCGCGACCACCACGGCGCCGACTGGCCGAAGATCGAGAAATCGATCACCAAATCGATGCGTGAGATGGCCCGACAGGGCTTCTGCATCTCGACCGGCGAGTGGCGCAAGGACATCAACGCGGTCGGCGCCGCAATCATGCCGCCGAATGGCGGCCCGGTGTATGCCTTGAGCTTCGGCGGCCCCGCCTATCTGGTGTCGCAGCAGCAACTGATCGAGCACCACGGCCCGGCGCTGGCACATGCAGCAAGAGCAATCAGCGCCGCGCTGGGCGGGTAAGGGCGCGGTCCGTCGTCCTTACCTGCGGCAAAGGCACGGCCTCTCCCCGTCATTGCTGTGCATGTTCAACAATTCGGTGATCGAATCCACCCATCAGGGAGGCTTCGATGCGCGACAACAGCTTCGATCGGACGATTGAAAGAAACTACATCCAGAAG